>NZ_AQPL01000286.1:0-4824 GCF_000395345.1 Cupriavidus sp. WS
GGGCCGCTTCATCCGGCACAGCGACGGCAGGTTCAGGTCCCGCGCCGGCGTCATGCCGTCGAAGCGGAAGCCGTACTGCGTGCCTTCCACGCCGACCTTGACCGTCTTGCCGTCCACCGGCGCGATGGTCGACACCACCTGCGGCATCAGCAGCTGGTGGTCGCCCTTGCGCATCAGCACCTCACCGACGGCGGAGCGGTACTGCATGCCTTCGAGCGCCAGCGCGACGCTGGCCGCCTCGTCGGACTGCGCGCGGCGCATGGCCTCGCCGAGCATCTGCACGGCGATCAGCACGCGCGGCGCGAAATACTCGCCGGCCGGGGTCTGCCGCACGCGCGCGGCGAGCGCGTTGAGCGCCGCGTCGTCGCCGTTGGGCATGTACTCGGCGACCCAGGTCAGGCGCGCGTTCCTGGCCTGCGCCACGGCCGCCACCGTGCCGGGCGCGCCGCCGCCGCTGTTGTTCAGGTAGTTCAGCGCATAGCCGGTGTCGCCGGCGGCCTTGACCAGCAGGCTCAGGTCCTGGCCCCAGTTGCCCGTGACCACGGTATCGGCGCCGCTGGCCTTGATCATGCCGACGTAGGGCGCGAAGTCCTTGACCCGGGCCAGCGGATGCAGCGCCTCGCCGACGAACTCCACGTCGGGCCGCGCGTTGGCGATCATCTGCCGGCCCAGCGCCGCCCACACGCGCCCCTGGGTGTAGTCCTGATTCAGCAGGAAGACCTTGCGCATGCCGCGGTCGCCGCGCGCGAACTCGGCCAGCGCGCGCATCTTCATGGCCGCGTTGGCCTCGGTGGAGAACAGCCAGAAGCTGCAGCGCATGCCGGTCAGGTCCGGGTCGAGCGAGGCGTAGTTGACGACCAGGATGCGCTGGCCCGGGTTGCGCTCGTTGTGGCGGTTGACGGCCTCGACCAGCGCGCTCACCACTGGCGAGCCGGAGGCGCCCGTGAACACGATGCGCACGCCGGCGTCGATGGCGCCCTGCAGCGCGGTCAGGCTGGCCTGCGGCGAGAGCTTGTTGTCATAGCTGAGCAGCTCGTACTTGCGCCCCAGCACGCCGCCCTGGGCGTTGGCGTCGTCGAGCGCGAACTTCAGGTTGGCCAGGAAGATCTCGCCGACGTTGGCCAGCGGCCCGGAAAGCTGGTCGATGAACGCGACCCTGATCGGCCCGGCCACCGGCGGCGCGTCCTGCGCGCGGGCCGGCAGCGGCAGCGCGGCGGCCAGCGTGAGTACCGCCGCCACCGCCATCGTCGCCAGCCGTCCGGCCATGCCGGCCGGGCGCATCCACTGTCCAAGCATTGCTAACCCCCTTGCGTCGGTTTTCCGGCTGGTCCCGCGTGTCCCGCGTGTCCCACAGGTGTCGATGCGGCGGCGCGCCGGGGTTGGTTGCCCGGGTGGCGCGGGTCGCCGGCGATGCGGCCGAAGGCCCGCCCTTCGATGCGGACCAGCGCGGTGATCATGCCGCCCCCGCAGGCGGCGCGCAACTCCGGCGCCCGCATGCGCTCCGGTTTCCCGTGACCGTGGAAGCCCTGCGTCCGGGCGCGGGAAGAGCGGATTCGCTCCCGTACGTGTCCGGGGAAATCTACTCTTTGGTACGTTCATATACCATTGGGTATGATGCTATGGACAATGCCGGGTCAGGTCAAGCGCAGTGCCTTTGCCCGCCCGTCCCGCCCCCGCTGCATGCGAGAATCGCATCATGCCGACTGCACAGAAAACCGTTCCCGCCGAGGTGGTTCCGGAGGTCGCTCCCGACGCCGCGCGCGCGCGTTCGCACATCGCCGAGCGCCAGGAGGCGCGCCGCCGCCAGATCCTCGATACCGCCGCGCAGTTGTTCTACACCAAGGGCTATCCCGGCATGACCATGAACGACCTGTGCCGGGCGCTGGGCGTGACCAAGCCCGCGGTCTACTATTACTTCACCGACAAGTACGAGATCTTCGACATCCTGTGCCGCGAGTCGGCGCAGACCTGCCTGCCGGTCATCCGCGAGACCGCGGACCCGGCGCTGCCGGTGCGCGAGCGCCTGCATGCCTGCCTGCTGGAAATGGCGCGCCGCTGCATCGACTGCTACGTGCCGGCCACGCTGAGCTTCCGCGACAACCAGTACCTGCGGCCCGAGACCGTGGCATGGCTGGGCAGCATGGCGCGCGCGTTCTACCGCGATCTCTACGCGCTGCTCGAGGAAGGCCGGCGCGCCGGCGTGTTCCGCTACGGCGACGCGCGCGTGACCGCGCACGCGATCGGCAGCGTGGTCGGTTTCATGTACACCTGGCACGAGCCGGACCGCCTGCCGCCGCGCGCGCTGGCCGAGGAACTGGCGACCAACATGATGAAGATGGTGCTGCCGGTGGAAGCCTGACTAGGGAATTCCCGCGGGCCGCCTGAACTGTGCGCTAGACTTCACGTCAAACCACGGAGTTTGCCCAGAGGACTTCATCTAACGTGTTGTCTTAACAGGGTGTCGCGTTTAGCATCTGTCGAAAATCGAACGACCATTCAGAAAATCAGGAGACGGTGCATGGAAAGACTATGGCTTAAGCACTACCCGGCGGGCGTGCCCGCCGAGATCGACGGCAGCCAGTACCGTTCGCTGGCCGCCCTGCTTGAGGAATCCTTCCGCACCTACGCCGACCGCCGCGCCTTCGTCTGCATGGACAAGGCCATCACCTACGGCGAACTCGACCGGCTTTCGCGGCAGTTCGCGGCCTGGCTGCAGACGCGCGGCCTCAAGCCCGGCGCGCGCGTGGCCATCATGATGCCGAACGTGCTGCAGTACCCGGTGGTGCTGGCCGCGGTGCTGCGCGCCGGCTACGTGGTGGTCAACGTCAATCCGCTCTACACCCCGCGCGAGCTCGAGCACCAGCTCAAGGACAGCGGCGCCGAGGCCATCGTCATCCTGGAGAACTTCGCCACCACGCTGCAGCAGGTGCTGCCGGTCACGCCGGTCAAGCACGTGGTGGTGGCCAGCATGGGCGACCTGCTGGGCGGCCTGAAGGGCGCCATCGTCAATTTCGTGGTGCGCAACGTCAAGAAGATGGTGCCGGCGTGGGAGCTGCCCAACTGCGTGCGCTTCAACACCGTGCTGCAGGAAGGCAGCCGGCTGGAACTGAAGCCGGCCAATACCGGCCCGGACGACATCGCCTTCCTGCAGTACACGGGCGGCACCACGGGCGTGTCGAAGGGCGCCGTGCTGCTGCACCGGAACATCGTCGCCAACGTGCTGCAGTCCGAGGCGTGGATGCAGCCGGCGCTGGCCAAGGGCGCGCCGATGGAACAGTTGATCACCATCACCGCGCTGCCGCTCTATCACATCTTCGCGCTCACGGTGTGCTGCCTGCTGGGCATGCGCGGCGGCGGCCTGGGCGTGCTGATCCCCAATCCGCGCGACATTCCCGGCTTCATCAAGGAGCTGCAGAAGTACAGGTTCAACACGTTCCCGGCGGTCAACACGCTCTACAACGCGCTGATCAACAGCCCGGACATCGGCAAGGTCGATTTCTCCGGCCTGCGCGTGGCCAACGGCGGCGGCATGGCGGTGCAGGAGGCGGTCGCCAAGAAGTGGCTGGAGAAGACCGGCTGCCCGATCATCGAGGGCTATGGCCTGTCGGAGACCTCGCCCTCGGCCACCTGCAACCCGACCGACACCGACGCATTCTCCGGCACCATCGGCCTGCCGCTGCCGTCGACCGAGATCGCCATCCGCGACGATGACGGCCGCGACGTGCCGCTCGGCCAGCCCGGCGAGATCTGCATCCGCGGCCCGCAGGTGATGGCCGGCTACTGGAACCGCCCCGACGAGACCGCCAAGGTCATGACGCCGGACGGCTTCTTCAAGACCGGCGACATCGGCGTGATGGACGCGCGCGGCTACACCAAGATCGTCGACCGCAAGAAGGACATGATCCTGGTGTCCGGCTTCAACGTGTACCCCAACGAAATCGAGGGCGTGGTCGCCGAATGCCCGGGCGTGCTGGAAGTCGCCGCCGTGGGCGTGCCCGACGAGCACTCGGGCGAGGTGGTCAAGCTGTTCGTGGTCAAGCGCGACCCGGCGCTGACCGAGGCCGAGCTGATCGCCTTCTGCAAGGAGCGCCTGACCGGCTACAAGCGGCCCAAGTACATCGAATTCCGCGGCGAGCTGCCCAAGACCAACGTGGGCAAGATCCTGCGCCGCGAACTGCGCGACAGCCGCAAGGCGGCATAGGCAGGCGCCCGTGCGCTCGTCGGATGTCAGGTTGCCGACAGCGTTTCTATAACCAGGGGTTTTGCGCCCCTCTCCCGCACGCGGGAGCGGGGCGACCAAGAAGCGGTAAAGCCGGCCCCGTCGGCAACGCATCGGCCTCCCGCCAGGGAGGCCGTTTTCATCGGGTCGCCGCCGACGCCATCGTCAGTTCAGCATTCGGCCGACGGCACGATGCGCGGCGCCGTCCCGTCGTCGGGATAGATCATGCGCACGCAGGCGCCGGCGTCGAGTCCCGGCGCCGCCGGGCCGCTGACGGTGGCGAGCGGGCTGTCGTCCAGCGCCGTCACCTTGTACTGGTAGAGCTCAATCTGCGGCCGCGGCTGCGGGTTGAGCAACTGGTTCAGGTTCACGGCGAAACCCATGCTCATGCCGCCGCCGCCCCAGCCGTTGCCGCCGGCCGCGCCCACGCCCACGGCGGAGCCGAAGGCGCCGGTGCCGGGCGCGTCCACGGTGCCGGCCGCGGTCTTCTCGCTGATGTGGCCGAGCCTGACGGTGTAGTCGAGCGGCGTGACCTTCGGCTGCGGCGGGCCGCTCTGGCAGGCGGCCGCCAGCAGCAGCGGCGCCAGGCAGGCGGCCAGCCGCAG
>NZ_AQPL01000287.1:0-22178 GCF_000395345.1 Cupriavidus sp. WS
GGCAGGCGGCCAGCCGCAGCGGGCGCGCGCGGTGTGCCGCGTTCATGCGCTGGCCAGCCCGCTCTTGAGCCGGCCCAGCAGGCGGAACAGCGCGCGGCGGTCGGTCTGCGGCAGGCCGCCGAACAATTGCTCGATCCAGTCTTCGTGCGCGCGCGCCATCTTCGAGAACGCCGTGCGCCCGGCCGGCGTGAGGCGGATCAGGTAGGCGCGGCGGTCGCTCGGCAGCGCTTCGCGCGATACCAGGCCTTCTTCCTGGAGCTGGTCGGTGATGCCGGTGACGTTGCCGCCAGTGACCATCATGCGGCGCGACAGCTCGCCCATCTTGAGGCCCTCGGGGTGGCGGTCCAGCTGCGCCATCAGGTCGAAGCGCGGCAGCGTGCAGGCGAATTCCTGCCGCAGCCGCGAGCGGATGTCGGCTTCCACCAGGTTGGTGCAGGTCAGCAGGCGCAGCCACAGGCGCAGGCCGTCGTGGCTGGCATCGTCGGCGCGGGTTTCGAGATCGACCGGCGGTTCGTCGGCGCCGGCCTTGACGGGGATCTCGGCGGCAGTCGTGGTGGGCATCGCGGCAGGCAGGTTGTTTGATGCCTCAAGTATATGCCCTCCCGCGCCGGGCGGCGCGGGGATCGGCGGGTGCTCAGTCCACCTTAGCGCCCGAGTCCTTGACGACCTTGGCCCACTTGGTGTGTTCGGCGCGGATGAACACGACGAACTGTTCCGGCGTGTTGCCGACCGGTTCGGCGCCCTGGGCCTGCAGTTTCTCGCGCACGGCCGGCGTGGCCAGCGAGCGCGTGACTTCCTGCTGGATGCGCGCGACGATCTCGTGCGGCGTGCCGGCCGGCGCCAGCAGCCCGAACCAGGAGCTGGCCTCGAAGCCCGGCAGCTTGCCGGCCTCGGCCACCGTGGGCACGCCCGGCAGCGCGGGCGAGGGCCTGGCGCTGGTCACGGCCAGCGCCTTGAGCTTGCCGGCCTTGATCAGCGCCATCGAAGACGGCAGGTTGTCGAACATGAGCTGCATGGTGCCGCCGGCGAGGTCGGTCAGCGCCGGGCCGCTGCCCTTGTACGGGAAATGCACCATGAAGGTATGCGTCTGCGTCTTGAACAGTTCGCCGGCGAGGTGGATCGAGGTGCCGTTGCCGCTCGATGCCATGTTGAGCTTGCCGGGATTGGCGCGCGCGTAGGCGATCAGGTCCGGCACGCTGTTGATGCGGTTCTGCTGCGCGAAGGCGGGGTTGACCACCAGCACGTTGGGCACCGACGCCACCTCGGTGATCGGCGCGAAATCCTTGATCGGGTCGAACGGCAGCTTGCCGTACAGCGACTGGTTGATGCCGTGCGTGCCCACCGTGCCCATCAGCAGCGTATAGCCGTCGGGCGCCGACTTGGCGACCATGTCGGCGCCGATGTTGCCGCCGGCGCCGGGCCGGTTGTCCACCACCACGTTCCAGCCCGGCAGCTTGGACAGCTCTGCCGCCACCGCGCGCGCCAGGATGTCGGTGGTGCCGCCGGCCGGGAACGGCACCACCAGGCGGATCGGCTTGTTCGGGTAGGGATCGGCGGCCAGCGCCGGCGCGGCGCCGGCAAGCAGGCCGAGGCAGGCGCTGGCGGCGCTGGCAAGCAGCATGAGGGTCGCGCGGCGGCGGTGGCGGTGCATGGTGTCTCCTGGCTGATCTGGCCGCGCCGCACGGTTGCGGCTGCGGGTTTGCTGCATTCTAGGGCTCGCCGCCGGAGGTGCCGATGAGGTGATGCCCTAGGCCGCCGCCCCCGCCAACGGCAAAAAGGCACCCGAAGGTGCCGTTGCCAGGTCGCGCGGACGCGCTCAGAACTTGTGGCGGATGCCGAGGCCCACGCCGAGCATGGTCGTCTTGCCCGGGCCCAGCGGGTAGCCGTTGGCGAAGGCGATGGCCGAGGTGTCGAGGTTCACCCCCGCGTACTTCGAGAACGCGGTGGTCAGGTAGAGGTCGGTGCGCTTGGACAGGTTGTAGTCGGCGATGAACGAGATTTCCCACGGATTCGGGACATTGACGCCGCCCTGGTTCTTCACGTTGTCGTAGTTATATTGCAGCGTCAGGCCCAGTGCCGCGGTGACCTGGTAGTTGGCGCCGATCCAGTAGTAGTCGTCGCGCAGCACCGTCGTGCCGTTCTGCGCCTTGCTCTGGCCCCAGCGGTAGCCGCCCATGAGCTTGGCCGGGCCCCAGGCGTAGCTGGCGGCGACGGCGGCCTTCTTGACCGTGCCGGTGCCGGCGAAGGTGGTGCCGGCCATCACGCTCGGGTTGTACTGGTCGTAGGCGATGGTCGCGCCGACCGGGCCGGCGAAATAGGACACGCCCGCGCCGTAGCCGGTGTCGCGGCGGAACTGGCCGGGGGCTTCGCCGCCGCCGGACACGCCGTTGCCGAACGACCAGTGCGCGATCGCCGTCACCGGGCCGAACACGCCGGTGTACTTGGCGGTGTTGTCCGAGCGGAAGTTCAGGCCGAGCTGGGCCACCACCGGCTCGTACTGGGTCGCGTAGCCGCTGGGCGAGAAGTTGGCGAGCAGGTCGAACAGCGTGGTGTACTGGCGGCCGAAGGTGAAGCGGCCGACCTGGGCGCTTTCCAGGCCCACGTAAGCCTGGCGGCCGAACAGGCGGCTGCCCTGCTGCGCCTTGCCGTCATCGAGGCCAAAACCGTTTTCGAGCACGAACAACCCCTTCAGGCCGCTGCCCAGGTCTTCGACGCCGCGCAGACCCCAGCGCGAGCCAGACAGGCCGCCCGACGTCAGGCGGTATGCGTTGTCGCCGGTGGGGCCGAGATGGCTGACGTATTCGACGTTCATGTCGACGACGCCATACAGCGTCACGCTGGACTGGGCTTGCGCAGCACCGGCGAAAAGGCCAAGCGCCGCCAACGCAAGAAGCGATTTTTTCATGCTCGATGATCTCCATGTAAGAATTATTGGTGGTCAGCGGGGAAACCTCCTGAGTCTCCATCGCCCGCTTACCCAACTTCGTCAGAAGTTGCCAACCACTGTAACAAACCGCCTCCGTTTCACAATCCGGGGTGCTGCCCTTGTCAGCTTTTCACAACTCAGGGTTTTGGAGTATCGGAAGCGCGGCAGGCAAGGCGAGCGCTGGCGCCGCCGCGGCAAGGCCGCCACGGCGGGCACGGTACAATGCGGGAAATCCCGAGGCCGGATCCGCGCGGGTCCGCGCAGGTCCCGTTTCCTTGCCGGCCGCGCCGCGGAGCGCGCGCGCGGGCAATCACGAGTGCAAGCATTGATGGATACCTTGATTCGAGAATTCGATGTGGCCCTGCGCGCGATCGCGGGCGTGACGCGGGCCGAGCGGGCCAATCCGGCCGCGGCGCTGGCGCCGGACGACGGCCGCCTCGACGAGCGGGAACGCCACCACGTGGCCGGGCTGATGCGCATCAACCATGTCGGCGAGGTCTGCGCGCAGGCTCTCTACCAGGCGCAGAAGCTCACCGCGCACACGCCGCAGGTGCGCGCGCAGATGGACCAGGCTGCGCGCGAGGAAGAAGACCATCTCGGCTGGTGCGCCGAGCGCCTGCGCGAGCTTGGTTCGCGCACCAGCCTGCTCAACCCGCTCTGGTACGCGGGCGCGTTCGCCATCGGCTGGGCCGCCGGCCGCGCCGGCGACCGCGTCAGCCTCGGCTTCGTGTCCGAGACCGAGAGCCAGGTCGAGCAGCATCTCAACGGCCATCTCGGACAGCTCCCCGCCGCGGACCAGCGCTCGCGCGCGATCCTGGAGCAGATGCGCGACGACGAGGTGCGCCACGGCGCCACCGCCCGCGAGGCCGGCGGCATCCCGCTGCCGGCGCCGGTGCGCGCGATGATGCGGGCCGCGTCGCGCGTCATGACCACGGCTGCCTATCGGATCTAAGGGATCCGAGGGATCCGAGAGGCCCGGCCGCCGGGCCGGCGCGGGTCCCCGCGCGGGCGGGGTAGACAACAAAACGTTGTATCCTTCCATCGGTCCCGCGAGACGGATTTTCGTGCGGCAGGCAGTTCCTTCCCCGGTCGTTCTCAGGTGGTTTCTCTGCTTTCCTCCATAAGATCTTCATTTCATTAGGGATTCACTTTTTCGGTGCGTGAAGAGTGCGCGCTAAGTCATTGTTCTGATTAAAAAAACCCGGTTTGTTGCCCCGCGGCGAGCCTTGACCCGCCAAATCGCTTCCTCTAAAGTGGGAAATAGTGTGAGGAAGTGTATTTTTGTGTGAAAAAGCGGGCTGGCTGTGGGATCATCCCCCAACGTCGGCTTTACTGGGTTTACCGTGCCAACCGACGGCAGAGCGGGCGGACACGGATCGGGAGCGAGCTTGTTTCAGGGCGCATCGGCGCTGTCACTGGATGCCAAGGGCCGGATGTCGATTCCGGCGCGGCACCGTGAAGCGCTGCAACAGCAGGCCGAGGGCCGGGTAACGCTGACAAAGCACCCGGATGGCTGCCTGCTGCTGTTTCCGCGGCCCGAATGGGAAAGCTTCCGGGCCCGCATCGCCGCTTTGCCGATGGACGCGCACTGGTGGAAGCGCATCTTCCTCGGCAACGCGGCGGACGTCGACATGGACGGCGCGGGCCGCGTGCTGATCGCGCCCGAGCTGCGCAGCGCCGCGCAGCTCGACAAGGAAGTCATGCTGCTCGGCATGGGCAGCCATTTCGAAGTCTGGGATGCCGCGACCTACGCCGCCAAGGAACAGCAGGCAATGGCGCAGGGCATGCCGGAAGCATTGAAGAACTTCTCTTTCTGACGAGGTCATGAGCTCAACTCAAACGCCGGGGACCACCGCCCTGCGCCATCGCACCGTGTTGCTGGACGAGGCTGTCGAAGCGCTCGTCTGGCGGCCCGATGGCGTCTATGTGGACGGCACCTTCGGCAGAGGGGGGCACAGCCGGGCCATATTGGCCCGGCTGGGGCCGGCCGGGGCACTGGTGGCCTTCGACAAGGATCCGGCAGCAATCGCAGAGGCGGGCACCATCGAGGATGCCCGCTTCTCCATTGAGCACACCAGCTTCGCCGACATGGCCGGCCGTCTGGCGGCCCGCGGCCCGGTGGCCGGGATACTGCTCGACCTGGGCATCAGCTCGCCCCAGATCGACGATGCGCAGCGGGGGTTCTCCTTCCGCTTCGAGGGCCCGCTGGACATGCGCATGGACACCACGCGCGGCGTCACCGCCGCCGAGTGGCTGGCGCAGGCGGAAGAGCAAGACATCGCGAGGGTGATACGGGACTATGGGGAAGAACGGTTTGCTGTACAGATTGCAAAGGCGGTTGTTGCTCGCCGGAGCGAACCCGGCCTTGGCGGGCCACTCGCCACTACGGCCGAGCTTGCCGCACTCGTGGCGAAAGCCGTCAAGACTCGCGAGAAGGGCCAGGACCCTGCGACCCGCACCTTTCAGGCTCTACGGATTCACGTCAATCAAGAGCTTGCGGACCTCGAAAGAGGACTGAGCGCGGCATACGATCTGCTGCAGGCAGGAGGGCGGCTGGTGGTGATCAGCTTTCATTCGCTCGAGGACCGCATCGTCAAGCGGTTCATGCAGGCGCACGCCCGTCCGCAGCAGGATGCCGACCCGGCCCTGCGCCGCGCGCCGCTGCGCGCCGACCAGTTGCCGCAGCCGACGCTGAAGCTGCTCGGCCGCGTCAAGCCGGGCGCCGACGAAGTGGCCGCCAACCCGCGCGCGCGCTCGGCCGTGATGCGGGTGGCCGAGAAACTGCCGGCGCGTGCGCCGGCACAGGCTGGCCACGCATGAACCGCCTGACTTTCTTCCTGCTTGCCGCGCTGATCTTCTGTGCGCTCTCCCTGGTGAGCGCGCAGCACCAGGCGCGCACGCTGTTCGTCGCCCTCGAGCGTGCCCAGGCGGAAGAAAAGCAGTTGGACATCGACTGGTCGCGCCTGCAGTACCAGCAGAGCGCGCTCGGCAAGAGCGCGCGCATCGCCGACGCGGCCCGCACCCAGCTCAAGATGACGCCGGTCATTCCCGGCCGTACCCAATACCTGGCCGGCGTGGTGCTCGACACTCCGCCGGCTACCGTGGCGACTGCGGCTTCCGCTGCGGCGGCGGCCTCGGCGCCCGCGGGGAGCAAGCCATGACCATCGCCCATCCCTCGCAGCGCGGCCAGCAGCGCGGCAGCCCCTCGCGCCCGCGCACCGGCCAGTTCGCGGCCAGCCCGGTGCTGGGCCTGCGCCTGCCGATGTGGCGCTCCAAGCTGGTGGTGTTCATGATGTTCTCCGCCTTCGTGGCGCTGGCCGGGCGCGCGCTGTGGATCCAGGGCCCCGGCAACCAGTTCTACGAGGCCGAGGGCAAGAAGCGCTTCCAGCGCACGCTCGACCTGCCGGCCACGCGCGGCAAGATCCTCGACCGCAACGGCCTGGTGCTGGCCACCAGCCTGCCGGTCAAGGCCATCTGGGCGGTGCCCGAGGACGTGCCCGATCAGATCGACGCGGACAAGATCCGCCAGCTCGGCAAGCTGCTCGACATGAGCGACAAGGAGCTGCGCCGCAAGTTTACGGAAGACAAGAGCTTCGTCTACCTGAAGCGCCAGGTGCTGCCCGACGCCGCGGACAAGATCGCCGCGCTCAAGATCGAGGGCATCCACCAGACCCGCGAATACAAGCGCTTCTACCCCGAAGGCGAGGCGATGGCGCACATCGTCGGCTTCACCAACGTCGAAGACCGCGGCCAGGAAGGCATGGAGCTCGCGCGCGAGCCGGTGCTGGCCGGCAGGTCCGGCGCGCGCCAGGTCATCAAGGACCGCCTCGGCCGCGTGGTGGAGGACGTCGGCATCCTCAAGACGCCGCGCGACGGCGAGGACCAGCAGCTTTCCATCGACGCCAAGATCCAGTACCTGGCCTTCAACGAGGTCAAGGCCATCGTCGAGCGCAGCAAGGCCAAGGCCGCCAGCGCGGTGGTGCTGGACGCCCAGACCGGCGAGGTGCTGGCGCTGGCCAACTGGCCGACCTACAACCCCAACGACCGCACCCGCCTGTCGGGCGAGCAGCTGCGCAACCGCGTGCTGACCGACACCTTCGAGCCCGGCTCGATGATGAAGCCGATCACCATCGGCCTGGCGCTGCAGCTCAAGCGGGTCACGCCGTCGACGGTGTTCGCCACCACCGGCAAGTTCACCTACGAAGGCGCCACCATCAGCGACACCCACAATTACGGGGCGCTGACCGTGGCCGGCATCATCCAGAAGTCCAGCAACATCGGCACCACCAAGATCTCGATGCTGCTCAAGCCGCAGGAGATGTGGGACATGTTCACCAGCGTGGGCCTGGGCCAGGCGCCCAAGCTCGGCTTCCCCGGCGCGGTCGCCGGCCGCGTGCGCCCGTACAAGAGCTGGCGCCCGATCGAGCAGGCCACCATGTCGTATGGCTACGGCCTGTCGGTGTCGCTGTTCCAGATCGCGCATGCCTACACCATCTTCGCCCACGACGGCGAGCTGATTCCCGTCACCATGTTCCGCCGCGACGGCCCGGTCAGCGGCGAGCGCGTGCTGTCGCCCGAAGTGGCGCGCCAGGTGCGCGGCATGCTGGAAACCGTGACGGCGCCCGGCGGCACCGCGCCCGAGGCCCAGGTGATGGGCTACCGCGTCGGCGGCAAGACCGGCACCGCGTACAAGCACGTCGGCCGCGGCTACGACCGCAGCAAGTACCGCGCCTCGTTCATCGGTCTGGCGCCGATGTCCAACCCGCGCGTCATCGTGGCGGTCAGCGTGGACGAGCCCACTTCCGGCAGCCACTACGGTGGCGCGGCGGCGGGCCCGGCCTTTGCCGCCATCACCGGCGGCACGCTGCGCGCGCTCAACGTGCAGCCCGATTCGCCGATCCGCCAGCTGGTGGTCAGCGACAAGGTGCAGGAAAGCGAGCCGTGGAGCGCATCCCAATGAACCGCCAGCTGCTGCCCCTCGAAATCGCCGCCCAGGCCGCCGACGCGCTGGCCTGGCTGCGCCAGCGCGCGCCTGCCGGCGCCCGCCTCACCGGCGACACGCGCCGCCTGACCCAGGGCGACGTGTTTTTCGCCTACGTGCTGGGCAACCAGCGCCTGTCGACCGACGCGCGCCCGCACATCGCCCAGGCCATCGCGCGCGGCGTCAGCGCCATCCTTTATGAAGCGGACGGCTTCGCCTGGCCGCACGGCGAGGCGGTGCCGCATCTCGGCATCGCCGGCCTGCACCAGCTGGCCGGCCCGATCGCGGCCGGCTGGTACGGCAACGACGCGCGCGGCCTGGCCGTGACCGGCATCACCGGCACCAACGGCAAGACCTCGTGCGCGCAATGGCTGGCGCGGCTGCTGCAGGCCGCGGGCAAGCCCTGCGCCACCATCGGCACGCTCGGCACCGGCTTTCCCGGCGCGCTGGCGGCCACCGGCTTCACCACGCCCGACGCGGTGCAGCTGCAGGACAGCCTGGCCGCGCTGCACGACGCCGGCGCCCGCGCGGTCGCGATGGAAGTGTCCTCGCACGGCCTGGAGCAGGGCCGCGTGGCCGGCACGCATTTCGACGTGGCGGTGCTGACCAACCTGACCCAGGACCACCTCGACTACCACGGCACGATGGCCGAGTACGAGGCGGCCAAGGCGCTGCTGTTCCAGTGGCCCGGCCTGCGCGCCGCGGTGGTCAACCGCGACGACGGCATGGGCGCCCGCCTGCTGGCCGGCAAGCAGGCCGCCGCGCAGGTCATCGAATACGGCCTCGACGGCCCGGCCGCGGCCACCCGCAAGGGCGGCCAGTGGCTGCGCGCCAGCGGCGTGCGCGCCACCGCCGCCGGCACCGCCTTCCGCGTGGACGGCAGCTTCGGCAGCGCCGACGTCGCCACGCCGATGATCGGCGGCTTCAACGTCAGCAACCTGCTCGCCGTGCTCGGCGCGGCGCTGGCCAACGGCATCGCCTGGGACGCCGCCGTCGACGCGCTGCGCGCGCTCAGGCCGGTCGACGGCCGCATGGAACTGTTCGGCGGCGGCCAGGACGGCCCGCTGGCGGTGGTCGACTACGCCCACACGCCCGACGCGCTGGACAAGACCCTGGCCGCGCTGCGCCCGGTGGCGCAGGCCCGCAACGGCCGCCTGTGGTGCGTGTTTGGCTGCGGCGGCGACCGCGACCCGACCAAGCGCCCGCTGATGGGCGCGGTGGCCGAGCGCCTGGCCGACGAAGTCGTGCTGACCAGCGACAACCCGCGCAGCGAAGATCCGCTCGACATCCTCGACGCCATCGCCGACGGCATGGACGAGCGCGGCCGCGCCCACCTGATCGAGGACCGCGCCGCCGCCATCCTCTACGCCATCAAGCACGCCGCCGCCGCGGACGTGGTGCTGGTGGCCGGCAAGGGCCACGAGGCCACCCAGGAAGTGCAGGGCCGCAAGCGGCCGTTCTCCGATCGCGAACACGTCCGGCTGACGCTGGGCACGCGCGGGGTGGCCGCATGAACCGGAACATGATGACCAATCTGCAGCAAGCCGCCGGCTGGATCGCCGGCGCGCGCCTTTCCATGCCCGCCGCCGCCGCCGCCGCCGATACGGCCGCCCTGGGCTTTGCGCGCGTGCTGACCGACAGCCGCGCCGTGCAGCCCGGCGACCTGTTCGTCGCGCTCAAGGGCGAGCGCTTCGACGCCCACGATTTCCTCGCCGACGTGGCCGCGCGCGGCGCCGCCGCGGTGCTGGTGGCGCGCGCGCCCGACGCCGCGCTCGGCCTGCCCGCCATCGTGGTGCCCGACACGCGCCTGGCGCTGGGCGAACTGGCCGCCGGCTGGCGCCGCCGCTTCAGCCTGCCGGTGGTGGCCGTGACCGGCAGCAACGGCAAGACCACGGTCAAGGAAATGATCGCCGCGATCTTCGCCGCGGCGGTAGGGGAGGGCGCCCGCCTGGCCACCGGCGGCAACCTGAACAACGACATCGGCCTGCCGCTGACGGTGCTGCGCCTGGACGCCGCGCACCGGCTGGCCGTGCTCGAGCTCGGCATGAACCACCCGGGCGAGACCGTCTACCTGGCCGGCATCGCCCAGCCGACGGTCGCCGTCGTCACCAACGCCCAGCGCGAGCACCAGGAATTCATGGTGAGCGTGGAAGCGGTGGCGCGCGAACACGCGGCGGCCATCGCGGCGCTGCCCGCCGACGGCGTGGCGGTGTTCCCGCTCGACGCCGAGGGCGGCGGCGCGCATGCCGGCATCTGGCGCGAGGCCGCCGGCCAGCGCCGCGTGCTGTCGTTCGGCCTGGCCGCCGGCGCCGACGTGCGCGCCGACGTGCATCTCGACGACGGCGTGCAGGTGATGCGGGTCACGGCGCCGGGCGGCGCCTTCGAGGTGCGCCTGTCGGTGCTGGGCACGCACAACGTGCGCAACGCGCTGGCGGCGACGGCCTGCGCGCTGGCGGCCGGCGTCGGCCACGAGGCCATCCGCGCCGGGCTGGCCGGGTTCGCCGCGGTCAAGGGGCGCCTGCAGGTCAAGCACACCGCCGCCGGCACGCTGGTGATCGACGACACCTACAACGCCAACCCGGACTCGGTGCGCGCCGCCATCGACGTGCTCGCCGGGTTTGCCGCGCCACGCCTGCTGGTGCTGGGCGACATGGGCGAAGTGGGCGACCAGGGCCCGGCCTTCCACGCGGAGATCGGCGCCTACGCCGCCGCGCGCGGCATCGAGGCCCTGTGGGGCACCGGCGCGGCCATGACCGACGCGGTGCGCGCGTTCGGCGCGCAGGGCGGCGGGCAGGCGCGCCATTTCGACAGCGCCGAGGCGCTGGCCGGCGCGCTGGCGCGGGACGAGGACGGCATCGTGGCCCGCGCGGGCGCGGTGCTGGTGAAGGGATCGCGCTTCATGCGCATGGAACGGATGGTGGATGCGCTGGTCGCAGACACGTCCGCGCCGAAAGCGTGAGGGGCGTGACAGGCATGAGGGGCATGAAAGATGCGGCCGGTGGCCGGCAACGCCCGATCAGGTAATCGCAAGCAAACGAGAAGCCCGGCGCCGCCGGGCGGTTGTCGAAAGGAATACGGAACACGATGTTATTGGCTCTGGCCCAGTGGCTGCAAAACGACTACAGCTTCCTGCGGGTCTTCAACTACCTGACCTTCCGCGCGGTGATGGCCAACCTCACCGCGCTGTTGATCGGCCTGTGCCTGGGCCCGTGGGTGATCCGCAAGCTGACCGAACTGAAGATCGGCCAGGCGGTGCGCACCATCGGCCCGCAGTCGCATCTGGTCAAGGCCGGCACGCCCACCATGGGCGGCGTGCTGGTGCTGGTGTCGATCGGCATCTCCACGCTGCTGTGGTGCGACTGGGGCAACCGCTTCATCTGGGTGGTGATGCTGGTGACGCTGGGATACGGCGCGATCGGCTGGGTGGACGACTACCGCAAGGTGGTCTACCGCGACCCGCGCGGCATGTCGAGCCGCGAGAAGTTCTTCTGGCAGACCCTGATCGGCCTGGTGGCCGCGGTCTACCTGGCGTTCTCGGTGTCGGAAAGCAGCAATGTGCGGGTGTGGGACCTGTTCCTGGGCTGGGTCGAGAGCGGCATGTCGCTGGACATGCCCTACAAGTCCAACCTGATCGTGCCCTTCTTCAAGGAAGTGAGCTACCCGCTGGGCGTGGCCGGCTTCATCGTGCTGACCTACCTGGTGATCGTCGGCTCGAGCAACGCGGTGAACCTGACCGACGGCCTCGACGGGCTGGTGATCATGCCGGTGGTGCTGGTCGGCAGCGGGCTGGGCGTGTTCGCCTACGTGATGGGCAGCGCGGTCTACAGCAAATACCTGCTGTTCCCGCACATCCCGGGGGCGGGCGAGCTGCTGATCTTCTGCTCGGCGCTGACCGGGGCGGGCCTGGCCTTCCTCTGGTTCAACGCCCACCCGGCCCAGGTCTTCATGGGCGACGTGGGCGCGCTGGCGCTGGGCGGCGCGCTCGGCACGGTGGCGGTGATCGTGCGCCAGGAGATCGTGCTGTTCGTGATGGGCGGCATCTTCGTGGTGGAAACGCTGTCGGTGATGCTGCAGGTGACGTGGTTCAAGATCACCAAGCGGCGCTACGGCGAGGGCCGGCGGCTGTTCAGGATGGCGCCGCTGCATCACCACTTCGAATTGTCGGGCTGGAAGGAAACGCAGGTCACGGTGCGCTTCTGGATCATCACCATGCTGCTGGTGCTGATCGGGCTGTCGTCGCTGAAGCTGCGCTGAGCGCGCGGCCGGCATCGGTGTAACAACGTAACGAAAAGGGCGGAAAACGAAGTGTTTGGCGAGTTGCAGAAACCTCATGTGCTGGTGCTGGGCCTCGGCGAATCGGGGCTGGCGATGGCGCGCTGGTGCGGCCAGTACGGCGCCCCCGTGCGCGTCGCCGACACGCGCGAGGCTCCCGCCAACCTGGTCTTCCTGCGGGCCGAGCTGCCCTCGGCGCAATTCATTGGCGGCGCGTTCGACGTGGCGCTGCTCGACGGCATCGGCCTGGTGGCGATCAGCCCCGGCCTGCCGCCGGGCGAGCCCGCCACCGCCGCGCTGCTGGCGGCGGCGCGCGAGCGCGGCATCCCGGTGTGGGGCGAGATCGAGCTGTTCGCGCGGGCGCTGGCCCACCTGCGGGCCGAATCCGGCTACGCGCCCAAGGTGCTGGCGATCACCGGCACCAACGGCAAGACCACCACCACCGCGCTGACCGGCCGCCTGGTCGAGCGCGCCGGCAAGACCGTGGCGGTGGCCGGCAACATCAGCCCGTCGGCGCTGGACAAACTGGCCGCCTGCATCGCCGCGGCCACGCTGCCCGAGGTCTGGGTGCTGGAACTGTCCAGCTTCCAGCTCGAGACCACCTATATGCTGGCGCCGCACGCGGCCACCGTGCTCAACGTCACGCAGGACCACCTCGACTGGCACGGCGGCATGGAAGCCTACGCCGCCGCCAAGGCGCGCGTGTTCGGCCCGGCGCCCGCGCCGGGCGAGCCCGGCTGCCTGCAGGTGCTCAACCGCAACGACCGCCTGAGCCTGGAGATGGCGCGCGCGGGCACCGTGCCCGTCACCTTCGGCACCGACCTGCCGGAGACGCCCGGCAGCTTCGGCGTGCTGCGCGAGGGCGGCATGCCGTGGCTGGTGATCGCCGAGGCCGACAGCGAGGCCGAGGGCGAGAACAAGCCGCGCCGCCGCAAGGCCGCCGCCGAGGCCGAGCCGGCCGTGCCGGTGCGTCACAAGCGCCTGATGCCGGCCGACGCGCTGCATATCCGCGGCATGCACAACGCCACCAACGCGATGGCCGCGCTGGCGCTGTGCCGCGCCATCGACCTGCCGCTCAATGCCCTGCTGCACGGCCTGCGCGAATACCGCGGCGAGCCGCACCGCGTGGAGTGGGTCGCCACGGTGGACGACGTGGAGTATTTCGACGACAGCAAGGGCACCAACGTGGGCGCCACCGTGGCCGCGCTGTCGGGCCTGGACAAGCGCGTGGTGCTGATCGCCGGCGGCGAAGGCAAGGGCCAGGATTTCTCGCCGCTGGCCGCGCCCGTGGCGCAGTACGCGCGCGCCGTGGTGCTGATCGGCAAGGACGCCGGCGAATTGCGCCGCGCGCTGGCCGGCACCGGCGTGACGCTGGCCGACGCCGCCACGCTGGAGCAGGCGGTCACGCTGGCCGCCGGTGCCGCGCAGGGCGGCGACGCCGTGCTGCTGTCGCCGGCCTGCGCCAGCCTCGATATGTTCCGTAACTACGTGCACCGCGCGGAAGTGTTCCGTGCCGCGGTGGAAGAACTGGCGATGTCCCGGGGGATCGTGCCATGAGCGACGCACAGGTCAAGCGCAGCGGTTTCATCGGCGCCACCATCGGCAATGCCTGGGGTGGCCTGCGCGACGCGGTGTCCGGCGTCAAGCCGACCCGCTCGCGCATGATGGAGTACGACCAGCCGCTGCTGTGGGTGTCGATCGTGCTGCTCGCGCTCGGCCTGGTGATGGTGTACTCGGCCTCGATCGCGCTGCCCGACTCGCCGCGCTACGCCAACTACCGCGAGAGCCACTTCCTCGCGCGGCATGCGTTCGCGCTGTTCGTCGGCCTGTCCGGCGGGCTGCTGGCGTTCCAGATCCCGGTCAAGTTCTGGGACCGCTACGCGCCCAAGCTGTTCGTGATCGCGCTGCTGCTGCTGGTGGTCGTGCTGGTGCCCTTCGTCGGCAAGGGCGTCAACGGCGCGCGGCGCTGGATCCCGCTGGGCATCATGAACTTCCAGCCGTCCGAGCTGATGAAGCTGGCGGTGGTGCTCTACGCCGCCAACTACACCGTGCGCAAGCAGGAGTGGATGCAGAACGTGGGCAAGGGCTTCCTGCCGATGGGCGTGGCGGTGGTGGTGGTGGGCATGCTGCTGCTGCTGGAGCCCGACATGGGCGCCTTCCTGGTGGTGGCCACCGTGGCGATGGGCATCCTGTTCCTGGGCGGCATCAACGGCAAGCTGTTCGCCGGGCTGGTCGGCGTGGCGGTGGGCGCGTTCGCGCTGCTGATCACGGCCTCGCCGTGGCGGCGCGAGCGGATCTTCGCCTACCTCAACCCGTGGGAAGAAGCCAACGCGCTCGGCAAGGCCTACCAGCTCACGCACTCGCTGATCGCCTTCGGGCGCGGCGAATGGACCGGCGTGGGGCTGGGCGGCAGCATCGAGAAGCTGCACTACCTGCCCGAAGCGCACACCGACTTCATCCTCGCCGTGATCGGCGAGGAATTCGGCTTCGTGGGCGTGCTGGTGGTGATCGTGCTGTTCTACTGGCTGGTGCGCCGCGCCTTCGAGATCGGCCGCACCGCGCTGCAGCTCGACCGCACCTTCGCCGGCCTGGTGGCCAAGGGCATCGGCGTGTGGGTCGGCTGGCAGACCTTCATCAACATGGGCGTGAACCTGGGCCTGCTGCCGACCAAGGGGCTGACCCTGCCGCTGGTGAGCTACGGCGGCTCGGGCATCCTGATGAACTGCGTCGCGCTGGCGATCCTGCTGCGGGTCGACTACGAGAACCGGGTGATGATGCGTGGGGGCAAAGTATGACCGCTGCGCGCACCTTGCTCGTGATGGCCGGCGGCACCGGGGGGCACGTGTTCCCCGGGCTGGCGGTCGCGCGCGCGTTGCGCGAGCAGGGCTGGCGCGTGGTGTGGCTGGGCAACCGCGGCGGCATGGAAGCCACGCTGGTGCCCAAGTACGACATCCCGATGGAATTCATCCAGTTCGGCGGCCTGCGCGGCAAGGGGCCGCTGACCAAGCTGCTGCTGCCGCTGAACCTGCTGCGCGCGTTCTGGCAGAGCCTGCGGGCGCTGCGCCGCGTGCGGCCCGACGTGGTGCTCGGCATGGGCGGCTACATCACCTTCCCGGCCGGCATGATGGCCTCGCTGCTGGGGCGCCCGCTGGTGCTGCACGAGCAGAACTCCATCGCCGGGCTGGCCAACAAGGTGCTGGCCAGGGTGGCGGACCGCGTGCTGTGCGCGTTCCCCAACGCGCTGCCGGACAGCGAGTGGACCGGCAACCCGGTGCGCGAGGAACTGGCCCGCATGCCCGCGCCGGACCAGCGCTACGACCAGCGCAGCGGCCCGCTGCGCCTGCTGGTGGTGGGCGGCAGCCTCGGCGCCGCGGCGCTCAACGAGATCGTGCCCAAGGCGCTGGCGCTGCTGCCGGAAGCCGCGCGCCCGCTGGTGAAGCACCAGGCCGGCGCCAGGCAGATCGACACGCTGCGCGCCAACTACCAGGCGGCCGGCGTGCAGGCGGAAGCCGTGCCCTTTATCGACGACATGGCCGGCGCCTACGCCGAGGCGGATCTGGTGATCTGCCGCGCGGGCGCCATGACCGTGTCGGAGGTGGCGGCGGCGGGCGTGGCGGCGCTGTTCGTGCCGTTTCCCCATGCCGTGGACGACCACCAGACCACCAACGCGGAATTCCTGTCGCGGCAGGACGCGGCCTTGCTGGTCCAGCAGAACGAACTGACCGCGCAGGGGCTGGCGCGCACGCTGGCCTCGCTCACGCGGACCCGACTCAAAGAGATGGCGCACCAGGCGCGCGGTCTCGCCAAGCCGGAAGCGACCCGGCGCGTGGCGGAGATCTGCAGCCAGATGGCCAGGGATTGAAACAAACGGATTCATGAAGCACATCGTCAAGAACATCCACTTCGTAGGCATCGGCGGCGCCGGCATGAGCGGCATCGCGGAGGTCCTGTTGAACCTGGGCTACAAGGTCTCGGGCTCCGACGTGGGCAGCAACGCCGCCACGCGGCGCCTGGCCTCGCTGGGCGCGACCGTGACGCACGGCCATGACGCCGCCAACATCAACGGCGCCAACGCCGTGGTGGTGTCCACCGCCGTGACCGGCGACAACCCCGAGGTGCTGGCCGCGCGCGCCAGGCGCATCCCGGTGGTGCCGCGCGCGGTCATGCTGGCCGAGCTGATGCGCCTCAAGCAGGGCGTGGCCATCGCCGGCACCCACGGCAAGACCACCACCACCAGCCTGGTGGCCTCGGTGCTGGCCGAAGGCGGGCTCGACCCGACCTTCGTGATCGGCGGCCGGCTCAACTCGGCCGGCGCCAACGCGCGCCTGGGCACGGGCGACTTCATCGTGGCCGAGGCCGACGAGTCGGATGCGTCGTTCCTCAACCTGTTCCCGGTGATCGAGGTCATCACCAACATCGACGCCGACCACATGGACACCTACGGGCACGATTTCGCCCGGCTCAAGCAGGCGTTCGTGGAGTTCACCCAGCGCTTGCCGTTCTACGGCATCGCGGTGCTGTGCGCGGACGATCCCAGCGTGCGCGAGATCATGCCGTTCGTGTCCAAGCCGATCGTGCGCTACGGTTTCGCCGAGGACGCCCAGATCCGCGCGGTCAACGCGCGCGCGGTCGACGGCCAGATGCACTTCACCGTGCTGCGCCAGCTGAACGGCCACGCCGAGCCGCCGCTGGACGTGGTGCTGAACCTGCCTGGCATGCACAACGTGCAGAACGCGCTGGCCGCCATCGCCATCGCCATCGAGCTGGAGGTGCCCGACGCCGCCATCGTCAAGGCGCTGCGCGAGTTCCACGGCGTGGGCCGGCGCTTCCAGCGCTACGGCGAAGTGGCCTGCACCGGCGCGGACGGGGCCGAAGGCACCTTCACGCTGGTCGACGACTACGGCCACCACCCGGTCGAGATGGCCGCCACGCTGGCCGCGGCGCGCGGCGCGTTCCCGGGCCGCCGGCTGGTGCTGGCGTTCCAGCCGCACCGCTTTACCCGCACGCGCGACTGCTTCGAGGACTTCGTCAAGGTGCTCGGCACCGTGGACGCGCTGCTGCTGACCGAGGTCTATGCCGCCGGCGAGACCCCCATCGTGGCCGCCGACGGCCGCGCGCTGACGCGCGCGCTGCGCGTGGCGGGCAAGGTTGAACCCGTTTTCGTGGAGCAGATCGAGGAAATGCCGCAGGCCATCCTGAACGCCGTCCGGCCCGGCGATGTCGTGGTGACGATGGGCGCCGGCACCATCGGCGGCGTGCCGGGGCAACTGGTTTCGCAACAAGCATCGCAACAGGCATCGGGAGGCCACGCATGAGCTTCGTCGCCCATCCCAATATCGACCCGAAATCGCTCGGCAAGGTCGGCGTGCTGCTGGGCGGCCGCTCGGCCGAGCGCGAGATCTCGCTGATGTCCGGCAACGGCGTGCTGGCCGCGCTGCGCGCGCGCGGCGTCGATGCGCACGCCTTCGACCCGGGCCTGCAGCCGGTGGCCGAGCTGGCCGCGGCCGGCTTCGATCGCGTCTTCATCGCGCTGCACGGCCGCTACGGCGAGGACGGCACCATGCAGGGCCTGCTGGAGCAGCTCGGCGTGCCCTACACCGGCAGCGGCGTGCTGCCCTCCGCGCTGGCGATGGACAAGCAGGCCACCAAGCGCCTGTGGCTGACGCACGGGCTGCCCACGCCGCGCTTCGCCATGCTCGATGCCGGCACCGACTTCGCCGCCGTGGTGGCCGACCTGGGCCTGCCGCTGATCGTCAAGCCGGCGCGCGAGGGCTCGTCGATCGGCCTGAGCAAAGTCACCGACGCCGGCCAGATGCGGGCCGCCTTCGAGAAGGCCGCGGCGCTGGACAACGACGTCATCGCCGAGGCATTCATCGACGGCGCCGAGCTGACCTGCCCGATCGTGGGGGAGGGCGCCGGCGCCGAGGCGCTGCCGGTGGTGCGCATCGTCGCGCCCGGCGCCAACTACGACTATCAAAACAAGTACTTTACTGACGTTACCCAATACTTGTGCCCGTCGGGCCTGCCGGACGACGTCGAGGCCGAGGTCCGGCGCCTGGCGGTGCAGTCGTTCCGCGTGCTGGGCTGCCGCGGCTGGGCGCGCGCCGACGTGATGCTGCGCGCCGACGGCAAGCCGTTCCTGCTCGAGATGAACACCTCGCCCGGCATGACCGGCCACTCGCTGGTGCCGATGGCGGCGCGCGCGGCCGGCATCAGCTACGAGGATTTCGTGCTGCAGGTGACGGCCGCCGCCACGCTGGACCTGCACCCGAACGACGCCTGGAAACCCGACTGAGCAACAGAAGCCGACCGAACCTGAACCGACCGAACGGAAACGCCCCAAGCCATGTGGCACAACACCCGCCTGCTCAACCTGATCGCCTCCACGCTGTACGCGCTGGTGGCGCTGATGGCGTTCGCCGCCGGCCTGCTGTGGCTGGCGCAGCGGCCGGTGTTCGCCATCACGCACGTGGAGCTGTCGGCGATGGCGGGCGGCACGCTGCGCCACGTCAACGCGCCGGGCGTGCGCGCCAACGCGCTGGGCAAGCTGAGCGGCAACTTCTTCACGCTCGACCTCAACGAGGCGCGCCAGAGTTTCGAGTCCGTGCCCTGGGTGCGGCGCGCCAGCGTGCGGCGCGAATGGCCCAACGGCCTGGCGGTCGAGGTCGAGGAGCACGAGGCGCTCGGCACCTGGGGCAATGCCGACGGCGGGCGCCTGATCAACACCTACGGCGAGATCTTCGTGGCCAACCCGGCCGAGGCCGAGGAAGACGCGCAGCTGCTCGCGCTGGACGGCCCGCCCGACAGCGAGTCCGACGTGGTGGACAAGCTCGAGGTCATGCGCGAATGGTTCAAGCCGCTCAAGGTCGAGCCGCTGGCGGTCACGCTGTCGCAGCGCTACGCCTGGCGCACGCGGCTGTCCAACGGCATGGTGATCGAGCTCGGGCGCGAGCAGAACGATGAAGAGCGCGATGCGATGGCGCAGCGCGTGAAGCGGTTCGTGGTGGCCTGGCCCCAGGTCACGGAGCAGTGGGGCAAGCAGATCGAATACGCGGACCTGCGTTATCCGAACGGATTTGCCATCCGCGCGGCCAACGTGCGGTTCCTGACCGATGCGCAGGCCGCGGCGGCCGCCAAGGCCCGCGCGCCCGCGGCAAGCAATCCGACAAACAATCCGACGCGACTCAAGAGCAAGAACGCGGAGAAAACCCGATGAGCAAGGAATACAAGGACCTGTTGGTCGGTCTCGATATCGGCACTTCCAAGGTGGCCGCGGTGGTGGCGGAACTGCGCCCCGACGGCAGCTATGAAGTGATCGGGATGGGCCAGTCGGAGTCCAAGGGTCTGAAGAAGGGGGTCGTGGTCAATATCGAGGCCACCGTGCAGTCCATCCAGCGCGCGCTGGAGGAGGCCGAGCTGATGGCCGACTGCAAGATTTCCGAGGTCTTCACCGGCATCGCCGGCAGCCACATCCGCAGCTTCAACTCCAGCGGCATGGTGGCGATCAAGGACAAGGAGGTCACGCAGACCGACGTGGCACGCGTGATCGAGACCGCCAAGGCGGTCAACATCCCGACCGACCAGCAGATCCTGCACATCCTGACGCAGGAATTCATCATCGACGGCCAGGAAGACGTGCGCGAGCCGATCGGCATGAGCGGCATCCGGCTGGAGGTGAAGGTGCATATCGTCACCGGCGCGGTCAGCGCGGCGCAGAACATCGTCAAGTGCGTGCGCCGCTGCGGGCTGGAGGTGCACGACCTGATCCTGCAGCCGCTGGCCTCGAGCCTGGCGGTGCTGACCGAGGACGAGAAGGAGCTCGGCGTGGTGCTGGTCGACATCGGCGGCGGCACCACCGACATCGCCATCTTCAGCGAAGGCGCGATCCGGCACACCGCCGTGATCCCCATCGCCGGCGACCAGATCACCAACGACATCGCGATGGCGCTGCGCACGCCCACGCCCGATGCCGAGGACATCAAGATCCAGTACGGCATCGCCAAGCAGGCCATCGCCGACCCGGAGGACATGATCGAGGTCCCCGGCGTGGGCGACCGCGGCACCCGCACGCTGAGCCGGCAGGCGCTGGCCGCGGTGATCGAGCCGCGCATCGAGGAGCTTTACTCGCTGGTGCACCAGGTGGTGCGCGAATCGGGCTACGAGGAACTGCTGTCCTCGGGCGTGGTGATCACCGGCGGCACGGCGATGATGCCGGGCATGGTGGAACTGGGCGAGGACATTTTCCTCAAACCGGTTCGGGTCGGCGTGCCGGAATATCGCGGAAATTTGCACGAAGTGGTAAAGAGTCCGCGCTATTCGACCGTAATGGGACTACTGCTCGAAGGTCGCGTGCAGCGCATGCGCGGGCGCCGGGTGGCGGTGCAGAGCGGCTCCGTCAAGCATGTGTGGGGCCGCATGAAGGAATGGTTCGTCGGCAATTTCTGATATTGCCGGCGCGCGGGATGTTGAAAGATTGACGGCGCTGTCCACCGGATCGGGGGCGGGCCGTTGAAACAGGCAGTTCTTTTTGATGGTTTCTTGTTCAGTAGCCAAGGGTTGCGGCGGGGAGGCCGCAGCGTTTGGCAGCTGATTCTTCTTGGAGGCAGTGATGGACTTTGACATGATCGAAACGGAAATGCAGGACGGCACCATCATCAAGGTGGTGGGCGTGGGCGGCGCGGGCGGCAACGCCGTGCAGCACATGATCAGCCGCGGCGTGCAAGGCGTCGAATTCATCTGCATGAACACCGACGCCCAGGCGCTCAAGCGCTCTTCCGCCTCGCGCGTGCTGCAGCTCGGCAACACCGGCCTGGGCGCCGGCGCCAAGCCGGAAGTGGGCCGCAACTGCGCCGAGCAGGCGCGCGAGCAGATCGCCGACTCGCTGCGCGGCGCGCACATGGTCTTCATCACTGCCGGCATGGGCGGCGGCACCGGCACCGGCGCCGCTCCGATCGTGGCGCAGGTGGCCAAGGAAATGGGCATCCTGACCGTGGGCGTGGTCAGCAAGCCGTTCGAGTTCGAAGGCGCGCGCCGCGCCAAGGTGGCGGAGTCCGGCTCGAGCGAGCTGGAGTCCAGCGTCGACTCGCTGATCGTGGTGCTCAACGAGAAGCTGTTCGAGGTGATGGGCGACGACGCCGAGATGGACAAGTGCTTCCAGTGCGCCGACGACGTGCTGCACAACGCCGTGGCCGGCATCGCCGAGATCATCAATGTCGATGGCCTGGTGAACGTCGACTTCGAAGACGTGAAGACGGTCATGGGCGAGCAGGGCAAGGCCATGATGGGCACGGCCACCGTGTCGGGCGTGGACCGCGCCCGCCTGGCCGCCGAGCAGGCCGTGGCCAGCCCGCTGCTCGAAGGCGTGGACCTGTCCGGCGCGCGCGGCGTGCTGGTCAACATCACCGCCAGCCGCTCGCTCAAGCTGTCCGAGACCAAGGAAGTCATGAACACCATCCGCAGCTACGCCGCGGAAGATGCCACGGTGATCTTCGGCACGGTGTACGACGACTCGATGGGCGACGCGCTGCGCGTGACCGTGGTGGCCACGGGCCTGGGCCGCTCGGCCAAGAAGCAGCAGCCGATGACTCTGCTCAAGACCGGCACCGACAACATGCCGGTGCAGATGATGGGCAACATGACCAACACCGTGAACGCGGGCCACAGCAACGCGCCGGACTACAGCAACCTGGACACGCCGGCGGTGTGGCGCAGCTCGCGCGAATCGGCGTCCGCCCACGTCGCCGCGCTGCAGGAGAAGGGTGTGGATACCTACGATATCCCCGCCTTCCTGCGCAAGCAGGCGGACTGAGTCGGCACGGCAAGGTGCAGGCCTCCAGGCTGGCTGCCCGCCGGGCCGCGGCCACGGAACAGCAAGACACGCAGGCGCTCCCTATCCGCCCGTGTCGCGCCCCGTGGCCGCGCCCGGCTCGGCAGCCAGCCGGCCCGCGCCCGCGCTGACGCCCTCAGCTCGCATCCCGTCGCCGGGACAGGCGTGCCACC
>NZ_AQPL01000288.1:0-665 GCF_000395345.1 Cupriavidus sp. WS
GACGCCCTCAGCTCGCATCCCGTCGCCGGGACAGGCGTGCCACCGGCCGCCTCCCCGGACTGGTCTCCCGCCCTCCCGGCCGGGATGTGCCGTCGTCCGCGCGGCGATCGCAAGATCGCCGCGCGCGTTGCATTTTTCAGCCCCGCTGCGGCACCGCGCCCGCGGCGCCGTTTCAAGCACGCGCCGGGGTTAAGGTTTAGAGTCGCACTGGAATCGCATCGGGCCCCCGCCCAAGCGCGCCGGCACCGCGGCGGACAGGCTTCGCCTTGGGCGCGGCAGGTGCGCGCACTATGATGCTAGACAGGGTTTTTACCGAGACAGGAAGAGAGACAGCATGATCGAAACAGGAGCGCGTGTGCCCGACGCCACGCTGAACGAATTCTTCGACACCGAAACCGGCGGCTGCAGCCTCGGGCCCAACGCCTTTTCGGTGGCGGAACTGGCGCGCGGCCGCAAGATCGTGGTGTTCGGGCTGCCCGGCGCCTTCACGCCGACCTGCTCGGCCAAGCACGTGCCGGGCTACGTCGCCCAGGCCGAGGCGCTGCGCGCCGCCGGCGTGGACGAAGTGTGGTGCGTCTCGGTCAACGACGCCTTCGTGATGGGCGCCTGGGGCCGCGAGCAGAACACTGCCGGCAAGGTGCGCATGATGGGCGACGGCAGCGCCG
>NZ_AQPL01000289.1:0-9934 GCF_000395345.1 Cupriavidus sp. WS
CGCCGGGCGCGCGGCAGCAGGCCGGACTTATCCGTTCACCGCGAGCCTCACCGGGGCGGTCAGCCCCCATTCCCGAAATGCGTCGGGCAAGCCCTGCCGAGTCCGCCGGGCGATACCGAACGCGCCGCGGACCGGAAAACCTCGTCAGACGTCGATCGCCGTATCCGACTTGACCTTGCGGCGCAGCTCGAACTTCTGGATCTTGCCGGTCGAGGTCTTGGGCAGCGGGCCGAAGTAGACCGCCTTGGGCACCTTGAAGCCGGCCAGCAGCGTGCGGCAGTGCGCGATCAGCTCCTCCGCGGTGGCGCTGGCGCCGTCCTTGAGCTCGACGAACGCGCACGGCGTCTCGCCCCACTTGGCGTCCGGCTGGGCCACCACCGCCACGGCCAGCACGGCCGGGTGGCGGTAGAGCGCGTCTTCCACCTCCACGCTGGAGATGTTCTCGCCGCCGGAGATGATGATGTCCTTGCTGCGGTCCTTGATCTTGACGTAGCCGTCCGCCGTGCGCACGCCCAGGTCGCCGGTATGGAACCAGCCGCCGGCGAAGGCTTCGCGCGTGGCGCGCTCGTTCTTGAGGTAGCCCTTCATGCAGATGTTGCCACGGAACATGATCTCGCCGATTTCCTCGCCGTCGGCGGCCACCGGCTGCATGGTGTCCGGGTCGAGCACGGCGACGTCGGCCTGCAGGTGGTAGCGCACGCCCTGCCGGGCCTTCTTGGTGGCGCGCTCTTCCTGCGACAGCGCGGCCCAGTCGTCCTGCTCGGCGCACACGGCGGCCGGGCCGTAGGTTTCGGTCAGGCCGTAGACGTGGGTCAGCTCGAAGCCCATCGCTTCCATCTGCGCCAGCACCGCGGCCGGCGGCGGCGCGCCGGCCACCATGCCGCGCACCGGGCCGCGCAGGCCCTCGCGCCAGGCCGGCGGCGCGTTGACCAGCGCGGTGTGCACGATGGGCGCGGCGCAGTAGTGGGTCACGCCCTCGTCGCGCATCAGGTCGAACACCAGCTTGGGCTCGAACTTGCGCAGGCACACGTTGACGCCGGCGCGCGCGGCGATGGTCCACGGGAAGCACCAGCCGTTGCAGTGGAACATCGGCAGCGTCCACAGGTAGACCGCGTGCTTGGGCAGGTCCCACTCGAGGATGTTGGAGACCGCGTTGATGGCCGCGCCGCGGTGGTGATAGACCACGCCCTTGGGGTCGCCGGTGGTGCCCGAGGTGTAGTTGAGCGCGATGGCTTCCCATTCGTCGGCGGGCATCTGCCAGTCGTAGTCGGGGTCGCCCGAGGCCAGCAGGCCCTCGTAGTCGGTCTCGGCGAAGCGCGGCGCGTCCTGCGGGCCGAGCGCGTCGATCACGGCCACCACCTTCAGGCCCGGGATCTCGTTGGCGATCTGGCGCGCGAGGTCGGCGAACTCGGTGTCGGCCAGCAGCACCTTGGCCTCGCCGTGGCGCAGCATGAAGATCAGGTTGGAGGCATCGAGCCGGATGTTGAGCGCGTTGAGCACCGCGCCCGCCATCGGCACGCCGAAGTGGGCTTCCACCATCGCCGGCGTGTTGGGCAGCAGCGCCGCCACGGTATCGCCCTTGCCCACGCCCAGGCGCGCCAGCGCGCTGGCCAGGCGGCGCGCGCGCGCATAGGTTTCGCGCCAGGTCTGGCGCACCGGGCCGTGCACGATGGCCAGGCGCTCGCCGTAGACCGCGGCGGCGCGGGCCAGGTAGTCGAGGGGCGTGAGGGGAACGTGGTTGGCCGGGTTCTTGCCCAGGCCGGTGTCGAAATCGGTTGGCATTGCTGGTCTCCGCTTGCGCCGGGCGCTGACTGCGCCGCCGGTCGCTGTTACTTTTTGCTGCGCAAGGCTATCATCCCACACGACAAAGCTTTGTCGTCCGGATGACAGTGCCCGCCTGGCCAGCGCTCCGGGCTTGACCCACATCAATGTCCAGCCTGCCCCTCCCCCCTGCCTCCGCCGGACTGCCCGGGACCGCCGCCCCCGCCGCCACAGCCCCTGCCGCCACGCCTGCCGCCACACCCGAGCCGCCCGCCGTGCTGCTTGCCCGCCACGAGTGGTTCGCGGCGCTGGCGCCGCAGCACCAGGCGCTGGCCGCGCGGCAGACGGTGATGCAGGACTTCGCCGCGGGCGCCTTCGTGGCGCGCCGGGGCGAGCCCTCGCGCTACTGGATCGGGGTGGAAAGCGGGCTCATCAAGCTGGCGGTCTACACGCCCGACGGGCGCGGCTGCACGTTCTCGGGCGTGCCGGCGGGCGGCTGGTGCGGCGAGGGCAGCGTCATCAAGCGCGAGGCGCGCCGCTACGACGTGATCGCCATCCGCGACTCGCGCATCGCGCTGGTGCCGGACACGGTGTTCCACACGCTGCTGGCCGAAAGCCTGCCCTTCTCCAGCTTCGTGGTGCGCCAGCTCAACGAGCGCATGGGCCAGTTCATCGCCACCGTGCAGAACGACCGGCTGCTGGGCGCGGACGCGCGCGTGGCGCAGGCCATCGCGCAACTGTTCCATGCGGCGCTTTATCCGCGCACGAACGCCGTGCTGGAGCTGTCCCAGGAGGAAATCGGCCTGCTCACCGGCCTGTCGCGCCAGCGCGTCAACCAGGCGCTGCGACGGCTGGCGGCCGACGGCATGGTCGACATTTCCTACCAGAGCATCCGCGTGACCGACCTGGAGCGGCTGCGGCGGGTCGGGCTGTCGGAACTGTAGCGCGGGCAATGGTCGCCGCGACGACAATCTGGCGCGCCGACCCACGTACAATGCGGCTTTTCCGTCCGCGCGCGGCATGCCCACGGCATGCGCGCCAGCCGCGCCCCTGAACCTCGCATGGCCCTCGTCAGCAGCACCGAGCTGCGCCTGTCCCACCTGCGTTTTCCCTTCGCCGTGCGCGTGGACGCCCTGCGCGGCGGCGCGCGCCTGCGCGACGCCAACGCGCGGCGCGAGGTGGTGCCGGGCAAGCCCTTCGTGGTGCCGGCCTTCGCCTATTTCGACTGCGACCTGCTGCCCAGGACCGGGCAGGACACGGCGCTGGCGCTGCGCGCGGTGCCCGACGCGGCCTGCCCGCGCATGACGCTGGGCGGCCTGCCGCACGGCCAGGGCGCCGCCGAGAAATGCTGGTCGCGCGCGCTGGCCGGCGCGATGTTCGAACTGCCGCGGCTGGCGTGGGACGCCGCGCTGGTGTCCGAGCGCTGGCAGGTGCCGCCGCGGCTGGTGCGCGCGCGCCTGTTCGCCGAGGGCGAGGCGCTGCGCGTGCTGCTGCGCGAGCAGCGCGTGGCGCACGCGCTCTACCTGCTGGCCACCGGTCGGGGCATTCCCGGCGACTGGCTGGCGCGGCAGGCCGGGCTGCCTCATGCGCGCGCGCTGGCGGCGGCCTGCGCCAATACCGTGGGCCCGGCCGCCGTGCGGCTGCTCGACGCCGGCGAGCCGGAAGCGCCGCGCGCCGGCGCGGCGTTCGGCCTGCCCGGCTTCCATCTCGCGGCCTGAGCCGCGCCGCAGCCTCGACGCCACCCGCCTGGACCTTCGCGCGGGCTCGCAACCGCAAATACCGGGCAACCCCTGCGCCACCAGTAAAAATCGCGGCCGTTGTAAAAAACGCCGGGAAACCGCGGCGCGGGTGCGTGAAAGTGGCGCCGCGCATATGACGCCCCGCCGACTTCCGCGCGGCCCGATGGCGCCTCCCTGCTTTTGTGCGACCTTTGCGCGCGGCGGCGATCCCTTGCCGGCGCGCGCCTCGCGGGTATGCGGCGCGCGCCGGGCGGCGCGGGCGCCACCGCGCGTGGCACGCGGCTTGCACCCTTTCCCGTCACGCGGCATTCCGCCGCGCCACGGAGAGCACGATGGGACAGCAACAATCCGGCCAAGGCCAGCAAGACCAAGGCAAGCAGCAACAGCAATCGGGTCAGCAAGGCTCCCAGTCCGGCAGCCATGACCAGAAGGGCGACCAGCAGCAGCAACAGGACCGCGGCCAGGGCCAGCAGGGCCAGCATGGCCAGAAGACCGACCAGGCCGGCCAGCAGAACCAGCAAGGGCAGAAGAGCGGCCAGCAAGGCGGGCAACGCTGACGGCATCGCGGCGGCGCGGGAGCGGGGCGAAGGCCCCGGCGCGTCGCCGTTGTTCGGTCACGGTCCGGTGCACATCGATCCAGAGCCACGTATTGAACCGGCCGGCACACGATCCGTCGTGCGCCGGCGATCGTGGCTCAACAGACTGGCTTCCTTGTCATCGGGCCGCTTCACCCGCTTCACCCGTTTCACTCAGTTCACCAGCGGGCAGGTCTACTCTGCGACACCGTCTTTCGCTATTCGCCGATGGCAATGATCTGGTTCAACTGCTCGCACGCCGCGGAAAAAACGTCCGCGGGAACCTGCTTCCACGGGTGGGCCTTCGCTCCGCGGGCACGCCAGTCGAATGATTTTGGCTGATGCGCGAGCACGTAGCTCGTCATGCTCTTCGGCCCCTTGAACTGGATCGCGAACGGATTGGTGTCGTTGAACTCGGCCGTCGTCATCGGTAGCCCGATCACAATGCCGGTTCGCTCGTTGAATGCTTTCGGCGACAGGACCAGCATGGGATGCAGGTTCTTCATCTCGCGTCCCGCCTGGGGGTTACAGTCAATCCAGATGATGTCTCGACGATCTGGCGCCCACAAAGCTCCCGCCATCAGAGCACCTCTGCACCGATGAGGCCGGTAGTCATTGCCTCGCCACCGTGCTTGGCCGGATCAAACAGTGCCAGTTTCTCGGCCAGCGTCAGTTTGCGCTGTCCAACGGGCTTCACGGTCACGCCGACCTCATCGCTTGTGACCTGAACTTCCTGCCCGACCTCAAAATGTGCGGCCCGAGCGACTGCCGCAGGGATGCGAACGGCGAGGCTGTTACCCCATTGCTGGAGCGTGAGCGTTGCTGTTTTTGCCATGATGAACACCTCCCAAGTTGGTATAGACGAGTCTAAACCAATTGCCGGGACGTTTCAACATGTCGATACGCGCAACAAGCGTTGCCCCCGCCCGGCAGCGCCCGGCTGTCTATTGCTGCCTGCCGGCGCGCTTGCCGCGCGTGCGGTAGAGGTCGGTGTCCTCCAGCCCGCGCTCGATGTCGCGCCCGGCCTGCTGGACTTCCTTGCGCGGGCCGCTGTGCTGGCTGTGGTGGCTTTCGTCGTGCTCGTGCGGCAGACGCGGCTGCGGGCTGCCCAGGCCGTCCTGGGCGCGCGTGGCGCGGCCGCTGCGAGCGGGCCCGGCGGCGTGGCCGGGTTCTTTGCGGGGTGATCGGGTCATGGCGGTTTCCTTTCTTGGATGGCCGCCGGCAGCGGCATGGTCCGATACCGCCGCAAACACCATGCCATGCGCGCCCCGCGGAAAAAGTGACGCGCGCCATTCCCGCCCGCGTCCTCATACGGCGTGGGCCATTCCGTGCCACAGTGCGAATCTGCAAACCAGCAGGCGATACCAAGAAGGCGCCGCGCGGGAATACTGCAGAATCCCCACCAGACAGAGAACTTCCCCCACCGCACGGCAAAGGAGTGGCTATGAGCGACGACGTTGGAAAACCCCGGCTGAGCGCCAGCGCAGCCGCCCTCCGGTACGGCGGCATCGGGGCGGCGACGCTCGTGCTCGCCTGCGCCTTCGCCTACGCGGGCGGATGGCTGTCGCCGGGCCGGCTCACGCAGGACCGGGTCATCTCCGGGTTCGAGGCCGCGAACGGCAAGCACGTCGGCTTCCGCCGCAATCACGCCAAGGGCCTGTGCGCGAGCGGCTGGTTCGACAGCAACGGCGCCGGCGCCGCGCTTTCCCGCGCGGCGCTGCTCGCGCCGGGCCGCGTGCCCGTGGCCGGGCGCTTCGCCTTCGCCGGCGGCATGCCGTTCGTGCCGGACGGCCCGGGCCTGGTGCGCAGCCTCGCCCTGCAGTTCAAGCCCGCCGGCGCGCAGGAATGGCGCACGGCGATGGTGGACATTCCCGTGTTTCCGTTCAGCACGGTGCAGGCGTTCTACGACCAGATGATCTCGTCGGTGCCCGACCCGAAGACCGGCAAGCCCGACCCCGCCAGGATGAAGGCGTTCGCCGACGCGCACCCGGACTTCGTGGCCGCGGTCGGCGTGGTGGGCCAGCGCGCGGTGTCGTCCGGCTTCGCCAACAGCACCTACAACGCGCTCGATACCTTCCTGTTCGTCGACAAGGCCGGCGCCACGGTGCCGGTGCGCTGGTCCGCCGAGGCGGTCACGCCGTTCGCGCCGGCGGCCAAGCCGCAGCCCGCCGATCCGAACTACCTGTTCGACGCGCTGATCTCCGACGTGGCGCGGCACCCCGCGCAGTGGAAGATGGTGGTGACGGTCGGCGAGCCGCAGGACCCGGTCGAGCCCGACAAGGCCTGGCCCGCCAGCCGGCGCAAGATCGACATCGGCACGGTGACGATCGACAAGGTGGCGAGCGAGGACGGCGGCGGCGATGGCGGCAGCTGCACCGACATCAATTTCGACCCGGCCATCCTGCCCGCCGGCATCACCACCTCCGCCGACGACATCCCGAGCGCCCGCTCGGCCGCCTATGCCCGCTCCTTTACGCTGCGCGAGAACGAGCGGGGCCAGAAGCCGCCGAGCGCGGTCACGCGGCAGGAAGTGAACGCAGGAGGCAAATCATGAGACCCCACGCTCCCGGCTTCTCGCTGCCGTCGCGGCTGCTCCACTGGCTGATGGCGGCGCTGATCCTGGCCATGCTGTTCATCGGCGTGGGCATGGTCGCCACGGTCTCGGACCGCTATGTGCTGCTGCTGTCGATCCACCGCCCGCTCGGCGTCGCCATCCTGGTGCTGGCGGCGCTACGGCTGGTGAACCGCGTGATCCACCCGCCCCCGCCGCTGCCGGCCTCGCTGCCGCCGCTGCAGCGCGTCGCCGCGCATCTGTCGCACGTGCTGCTGTACGTGCTGATGTTCGCCATTCCGCTGATCGGCTGGGGCATGCAGTCGGCGGGCGGCTACCCGATCGTGCTCTACGGGCAGGCGCAGCTGCCGCCGATCCTGCCGCACAGCGCCGCGCTGTACGCGCCGCTGCGCGCGGCCCACACGGTGCTCGCCTTCCTGCTGTTCGCGACCGTCCTGGCGCACTTCGCCGCGGCGCTGTACCACGGGCTGATCCGGCGCGACGGCGTGCTCGCGGCGATGACCAGCGGCAAGCCGCAATGAGCGCCGCGCCAGGTCTTCACCCGGCCTGGCCGCCACCGGGCGCGTAAAGGCGCCGCCCAGAATCACGTCTCACGCCGCCAGCCGCGCGCCGACTTGACGGCGCGCCCCGCGCCCCGGTCACGCCGTTGCCGGGCGCCCCCTGCGTTGGCGGCATCACAGGCGGCCCCGCGCCCGGTCGGCCACCGGCCGGGCAAACGCCACGTGACGTTTGTGACGCTCCGCCGCAGCGCCAGCAGCCGGCATGCGTCACGCCCGCGCCCGGCACCGCCACCGTCACAGTCACGCCGCCCACGGCATCGCCGGCCGCATCCGGACGCATCCGGGCGCTTTCGCCTCGCCCGGCGCTGTCATCGTGCTGTCACGCACCATCCCCACAATCCGCGCTGTAACGGGTTATCGCCTTGCCGGCGCGGGTTTCGCTCACGCGCCGCAATATCACAAAGGCTTGCTGCCCGATTTTTTTGCGACTTGAATGAAAACGTTTTCATTTCTGGAAAACGTCTTGGCTCCTTCCCCGAACCCGACCCGCGCCATCAACGTGAACCGCAACCAGGAACGCTCGCCCGCCGTCCCGCACGACGCCGCCGCCACCCTCGTGGACGTGGCGCAGGCCGCCGGCGTATCGCTGGCCACGGCATCGCGCGCCTTCAACAGCCCGGGCCTGGTGCGCAAGAGCACCGTGCAGCGCGTGCTCGACGCCGCGCGCGAACTGAGCTTCCGCCCCAACCTGCTCGGCAGCAAGCTGCGCGCGCAGCAAAGCCGCATGATCGGCGTGATGCTGCCCACGCTGGAGAACGCCGTGTTCGCCGACTGCTGGCGCGGCATCGAAGACACCGCGCTGGCCGCCGGTTACTCGCTGATGCTCGTGACCAGCGCCTACGACCCCGCGCGCGAGCGCGAGCGCATCGAATACCTGCTGCGCCACCGCGTCGACGGCATGGTGCTGACGGTGGCCGACGCCGCGCGCAGCGCCGTGCTCGACCAGCTCGACACCGAAGGCGTGCCCTACGTGCTGGCCTACAACCAGGCCGCCGCGCGCGGCCAGCGCCATTCGGTGTCGGTCGACAACCGCGCCAGCGCGCGCGAGGGCGTGGCGGCGCTGATCGCCGCCGGGCACCGCCGCATCCGCGTGGTGTCGGGCGCCTTCGCCGCCTCCGACCGCGCGCGCCAGCGCTTCGACGGCTACCGCGACGCGATGCGCGCGCACGGCCTGGCGCCGGCGCCGGCGCTGTGCCTGCCCAGCCATACCGCCAGCAACGCCGAACAGATCGGCGCGCTGGCCACGGGGCCGGACGCGCCCAGCGCCTTCTTCTGCACCAACGACCTGCTCGCCATCGGCGTGATCTCCGACCTCAAGCGCCTCGGCCTGCGCGTGCCGCGCGACATCTCCGTGCTGGGCTGCGACGGCATCGCGCTCGGCGCGCTGGTGGAGCCGCCGCTGGCCTCGGTGGTGCAGCCCAACGCCGAGATCGGCGAGCGCGCCGTGGCGCGCCTGCTGGCCCGCTTCGACCCCGCCGCCGCGCCCGGCGGCGCGCGCGTCACGCTGCTGCCGCACGGGCTGCGCCTGGGCGGCACGGTCGCCGCGCCGGCGCGAGGCAAGGCATGACCCCCGACCCATTCCCCCAGCCCCAGTCCGCAACCAAGGAGTTCACCATGCAAGCAAGCCGTTCCTGGCACAAACCGCTACGCTGGATCGCCATCGCGCTCGGCGCCGCCGCCTTCAGCCAGGGCGTGGCCGCCCAGACCGCGATCTGCTACAACTGCCCGCCCGAATGGGCCGACTGGGCCGCGCAGATCCGCGCCATCAAGGAAAAGACCGGCGTCACCGTGCCGCACGACAACAAGAACTCCGGCCAGTCGCTCGCGCAACTGGTGGCGGAGAAGGCCAGCCCGGTGGCCGACGTGGTGTACTACGGCGTGACCTTCGGCATCCAGGCCAAGAAGGACGGCGTCACCGCCGCCTACAAGCCGGCCCACTGGAACGACATCCCGGACGGCCTCAAGGACCCGCAGGGCAACTGGTTCGCCATCCACTCGGGCACGCTCGGCTTCATGGTCAACGTCGACGCGCTGCGCGGCAAGCCGGTGCCGCAGTCGTGGGCCGACCTGCTCAAGCCCGAGTACAAGGGCCTGGTCGGCTACCTCGACCCGGCCAGCGCCTTCGTCGGCTACGTCGGCGCGGTCGCGGTCAACCAGGCGATGGGCGGCTCGATGGACAACTTCGGCCCGGCCTTCAAGTACTTCAAGGACCTGCAGAAGAACCAGCCCATCGTGCCCAAGCAGACCGCCTACGCGCGCGTGCTGTCGGGCGAGATCCCCATTCTGCTGGACTACGACTTCAACGCCTATCGCGCGCGCTACAAGGACAACGCCAACGTGGCCTTCGTGATCCCGAAGGAAGGCACGGTGGTGGTGCCCTACGTGATGAGCCTGGTCAACAAGGCGCCGCACGACGCCGAAGGCCGCAAGGTGCTGGACTTCGTGCTGTCCGACGCCGGCCAGGCGCTGTGGGCCAACGCCTACCTGCGCCCGGTGCGCAGCGCCGGCATCCCGAAGGAAGTGCAGGCGAAATTCCTGCCCGCGGCGGACTACGCGCGCGCCAAGCCGGTGGATTTCGGCAAGATGGCCGATGCGCAGAAGGCGTTCAGCGAAACCTACCTGAAGGAAGTCCGCTGAACGCGGCATGACCGCCCATGCGGGCCCATGCCGGCCCATGCCAGCCATTGGGCCGGCGCGGGCTCCGGCCGCAGCCGGCGGCGGGCTTCC
>NZ_AQPL01000290.1:0-11518 GCF_000395345.1 Cupriavidus sp. WS
GGCGGCGGGCTTCCCGGCCCGCCGCCGATTCCAGCCGCGGCGCCCGTGCCGGCGCCGCGCGAACCCGCCTCCACCGGCCCGCGCCGCGGCGCGCCCAGCCCATGAAGAAGCCCTTTCCTCTTCTCCTCTTCGCCCTGCCCGCCCTGATCGTGTTCGTGGCCTTCTTCTGCCTGCCGATGGCGAAGCTGCTGGCCATCAGCATCGCCGGCAAGGACGGCGCCAGCGTCTACTGGACCGTGCTCTCCAGCCAGCGCTACCTGCACAGCCTGCTGGTCACGGTGCTGCTGTCGGCCGCGGTGACGCTGGCCACGCTGGTCATCGCCGGCATCACGGGCACCTTTCTCGAGCGCAACGCGGTGCCGGGCAAGGCGCTGCTGGTGGCCATGCTGACCTTCCCGCTGGCCTTCCCCGGCGTGGTGATCGGCTTCATGGTCATCATGCTGGGCGGGCGCAACGGCCTGCTGGCGATGGCCGGCGACTGGCTGGCCGGCGAGCGCTGGACCTTTGCCTACGGCCTGACGGGATTGTTCGTCGGCTACCTGTATTTCTCCATCCCGCGCGTGATCCTGACCGTGATGGCCGCGGTGGCCAAGCTCGACGCCTCGCTGGAAGAAGCCGCGCGCTCGCTCGGCGCGGGCCGCTGGCGCGTGGTGCGCGACGTGATGCTGCCGGCGCTGATGCCGGCCATGATCTCCAGCGGCGCGATCTGCTTCGCCACCAGCATGGGCGCGTTCGGCACGGCGTTCACGCTGGCCACGCAGCTCGACGTGCTGCCGCTGACCATCTACAACGAGTTCACCAACTACGCCAACTTCGGCATGGCGGCGGCGCTGTCCGTGCTGCTCGGCACGGTGACGTGGGCCCTGCTGGCGCTGGCGCGCTGGTTCTCCGGCGACGCCGTCGCCGCCACCGCCTGAGGAGCGCGCACATGATGCATTCACGACGACGCGGCGGCGCCTACTGGCTGCAGCTTGCCCTGGCGCTGCTGGTGTGCCTGTTCATGGTGGTGCCGGTGGTGCTGTCGGTGCTGGCCGGGCTGACCAACAACATCTTCATCGGCGTGGCCAGCGGCCTGACCACGCGCTGGCTGGCGGAGGTGTGGTCGCTCTACCGCAACACCATCTTCCTGTCGCTCGGCATCGCGCTGGCCTGCCTGGCCTGCACGCTGGCGCTGGGCGTGCCCGCCGCCTACTACATGGCGCTGCGGCGCGGGCGCGTGACGCGCCTGATCGAGGAGCTGCTGATGCTGCCGGTGGCCGTGCCCGGGCTGGCCACGGCGCTGGGCCTGATCCTGCTGTACGGCGGCTGGCAGGCGTTCCGCACCAGCTGGGTGTTCATCCTGGTCGGGCACGTGCTGTTCACGCTGCCGTTCATGGTGCGCTCGGTGCTGGCCATCATGTCGGCCATCGACATCCGCACGCTCGAGGACGCCGCCGCCAGCCTGGGCGCCACGCGCGTCCAGCGCTTCTTCACGGTGGTGCTGCCCAACTGCCGCCAGGGCATCCTGGCCGGCGCGCTGATGGTGGTCACGCTGTCGGTGGGCGAGTTCAACCTGACCTGGATGCTGCACACGCCCACCACCCAGACGCTGCCCGTGGGGCTGGCCGACAGCTATGCCTCGATGCGGCTGGAGATCGGCTCGGCCTACACCATCGTGTTCTTCTTCATGATCATTCCGCTGCTGGTGCTGATGCAGGCCGCAAGCGCGCTCGGCGCGCGCGCCCGCCGGCACCGGCCGCCCGCCGACGACGCCGTGGCCGAGAGCCTTGCCGGCGCCGATCCGCTTCCCGCTTCCGAGGCCCGCCATGCATGAACCCACTCCCATCACGCTGCACCGCTGCGGCAAGACCTTTGCCGACGGCACGCTGGCGCTGGAGCCGCTCGACCTGGAGATCGGCGCCGGCGAGACCGTGGTCCTGCTCGGGCCTTCGGGCTGCGGCAAGACCACCACGCTGCGCATCATCGCCGGGCTGGAATATCCCGACGCCGGCGGCGTGGTCATGTTCGGCGACAACGACGTCACGCCGCTGCCGATCGAGCGGCGCGGCGTGGGCATGGTGTTCCAGAGCTACGCGCTGTTCCCCAACATGACGGTGGCGGAGAACATCGCCTACGGCCTGCGCGTGCGCCGCGTGGATGCCGCCGCGCGCCGCCGCCGCGTGGACGAGATGCTGGCGATGATGCACCTCGGCCCGTTCGCCGGGCGCCGCGTCGACCAGCTCTCCGGCGGCCAGCGCCAGCGCGTGGCGCTGGCGCGCGCCATCGCCGTGCAGCCGCGCGTGCTGCTGCTCGACGAGCCGCTCACCGCGCTCGACGCCAAGCTGCGCGATGCGCTGCGCGCCGACATCAACCAGTTGCTGCGCAGCCTGCGCATCACCGCGGTCTACGTCACCCACGACCAGGCCGAGGCGATGGCGCTGGGCGACCGCATCATCGTGATGGACCGCGGCCGCATCGCCCAGGCCGGCACGCCGCAGCAGATCTACCGCGCGCCGGCCAACGCCTTCGTGGCGGACTTCATCGGCACCATGAACCGCCTGCCGGCCGCGCTGGAAGGCAACGCCTGGCGCGTGCCCGGCGGCCTGGTGCCGTGCGCGGCCGATGTGGCCAATGTAGCCGCCGCGCAGAACGCCGAACTGCTGTTCCGCCCCGAGGACGTGGCGCTGGCGCGGCCCGAGGACGCGCACCTGGGCGGCGCGGTGGTGACGGCGCTGTTCCTCGGCAACTACACGCGCCTGCTGGTGGACGTGGGCGCGCCGGCGCCGCTGGTGGTGGACACCACGCGGCGCGACGGCTGGCACCCGGGCGACCGCGTCGGCCTGCGCCTCGACACCGGCCACCTGATCACGCTGGCGCAAGCGCGCGCCGCCTGAAGCAACGGGCGACGAATACCGCATCGGCACCGCATCCGCACCGCATCCGCACCGCACAAGCCACACATGAACACCCCGAACCAAGACCCCGCCGCAGGCGCCCCCGGCAGCGACGCCGGCGGCTACCTGCTGGCCCACATCACCGACCTGCACATCAAGGCCGGCGGCAAGCTGTCCTACGGCATGGTGGATACCGCCGGCGCGCTGCGGCGCTGCATCGACACCATCCTGGCCGCGCCGCAGCGGCCCGACGCGGTGATCGTCACCGGCGACCTCGTCGATTTCGGCAGCGAGGCGGAATACCGCTTCCTGCGCGGCCTGCTGGCCGGCCTGCCGCTGCCGCTGCACCTGCTGCCGGGCAACCACGATCACCGCGCCTCGCTGCGCCGCGTGTTCGCCGACCACGCCTACCTGTTCGCCAACGGCGACGGCGACGCGCCCGTCCACTACAGCGTGGACGCCGGCCCGCTGCGGCTGGTGGCCTTCGACTGCACGGTGCCGGGCCAGCCGGGCGGGCGCGTCGAGCCGGCCGCGCTGCCGTGGCTAGAAGCCACGCTGGCGGCGGCGCCGGCGCGGCCGACCTTGCTGATGCTGCACCATCCGCCGTTCCACACCGGCATCGGCCACATGGACCAGCAGGGGCTGGAGAACGCCGGCCTGCTGGAAACCGTGGTGCGCCGCCATCCGCAGGTGGAGCGCGTGCTGTGCGGGCACCTGCATCGCCATATCGTGCACCGCTTCGGCGGCACCATCGCCATGACCGCGCCGGGGCCGGCGCACCAGGTCGCGCTCGACCTCGACCCGCGCGCGGCCTCGCGCTTCCGCATGGAGCCGCCGGGCTACCTGCTGCACTGGTGGCATCCGGCCCACGGGCTGGCGAGCCACGCGGCGGTGATCGGCGAGTTCGGCGCGGACCATCCGTTCTTCGACGCGGCCGGCAAGCTGATCGACTGATCGACTGAACGGGGTTGAGCGGGCCGGAGGCGGACACGACGATGCGATGCGATGCGGGCAGGGCAACGGGCGCGGGCAGCGCGGCATCGGGCGCGCGCCGCCGCCGGCCGTGAGGCGCCAATGGCGCCGATCGACCCCGCGAGGCGCACGGATCGTACAGGCGAAAAAAAGCCCACAGCCGGGTGGTTGTGGGCAAGAAAAGTGGTATGAGCGAGTCGCGGAAATCGCCCACGCCTGCATGGTGACAGCGGGACCCCGGCGGCGAAATAATCTTTCCGGACTAGTGCGGCCCGCCGCCGGGCCGCTCCGGCACCCCGCGAAGCCAGCGCTGGCGCGGCCTGGCGGGAAATCGGCGGGGGCCGGCGGCGAAACCTTTCCCCTCGAAGGTAGGGGTGATGGACAGTGCGGCAAGAATCGAGTCCAATGCGCCCTTCGGCCCTCGGCATCGCGCGCGCGGCTTCGCGGCGGGGCGCTTGCTATGCTTAGTCTTTCTGCCACGGCCACCGTGCCGCTCACCGCCCCCATGCTCAACGCCCGACTGCTGCTGATCGACGACCACACCCTGTTCCGCACCGGCCTGCGCCTGGTGCTGGCGGACAGCCCCAGCGTGGCCGGCATCATCGAGGCCGGCTCGGTCATGGGCGCGGTGCAGGACCACCGCGGCGCGGCCGTGGACATCATCCTGCTCGACATCCAGATGCCGGGGCTCAACGGCCTCGAGGGCGTCAAGGTGCTGCGCCGGCATTTCCCGGCGGCGCGCATCCTGATCGTCTCCGGCACGTCCGGGCTGGACGCCATTCCGGACGCGGCGCGCAAGGAGATCGCGGGCTTCCTGCCGAAATCGGCGGACAGCGTGCAGATCGAGCAGGCCATCGCCCGCGTCCTCGGCGGCGAGACCTATTTCGGCCCCGACCTCGACGCGCTGCCGGACAGCGCCGGCACCGCGGACGGCGCGTCCCGCAACCCCGGCGGCGCGGGCGGCGCCGGCAGCGCAGGCGGCGGCGCCTACCAGGCCAGCTCGCTGACGCCGCGCCAGTTGGAGGTGCTGGAGCAGCTCAGCCTGGGCCGCTCCAACAAGATCATCGCGCATCACCTGGGCCTTTCGGAGAACACCGTGCGGGTCCACGTGGCGGCCATCCTCGACCACCTCGGCGTGGTCAGCCGCGTCGAAGCGGTGCTCGAGGCGCAGCGCCGCGGCCTGGTCCAGAACGGCAGGTGAGCCATGGCGCTGCCCGTTCCCCGCTATGACGAACCGCGCCTGCTGGCCGCGGAGATGGAACTGATCGACCAGAGCTTCGGCATCGCCATGCTGGGCTGCGCGCTGGCGGGGCTGATCCTCGCGCTGGGGCTGAGCGTGGGCAACCGCCACCCCGGCGCGTTCGCCTGGGCCGCCGCGCTGGCGGCGTGCTGCGCGCTGGGCCACTTCGGCCGGCGCGCCATGCCGGACCGCACCGGCGAGACCGGCGCCGGCGCCTACGCGCGCGGCATGACGGCGCTGCTGACGGTGATCGGCGGCCTGTGGGGGCTGGCCGCGTGGCTCTACATGGACGTCGGCTCCCCGGCCACGGTGATCTGCATCCTGTCGCTGATCGCCGGCATGAGCGCCGCCGCGCTGGCGGTGTTCTCCGCGTGCCTGCCGGTGGCGATCGGGTTCTTCGTGCCGGCCATCGTGCCGGTGTGGGCGGTCTTCGTCGCCACCGGGGACACCGCCTACCTGGCCATGTTCCTCGGCGCGCCGCTCTACCTGGCGGTGCTGATGGTGTTCGCGCGCAACTACGCGCGCGTGGCGCGCCACGCCATCGCGCTGCGCTTCGCCAACGTGGAGCTGATCGCGCGCCTGCGCGAGCAGACCGCGCGCGCCGAGTCGGCCCAGCGCGAGGCCGAGGAAGCCAACCGCGCCAAGTCCGTGTTCCTGGCCTCGGCCAGCCACGACCTGCGCCAGCCGCTGCACGCGCTCGGGCTGTTCGTGGTCACGCTGGGCCGCTCCGAGCTCAACGACAAGCAGCGCCAGTTGCTGGCGCATATCGAGGCGGCCTCGGGCGCGGCGCGCGAGATGCTCAACACGCTGCTGGACTTCTCCAAGGTGGATGCCGGCGTGATCACGCCGCGGCCGCGCCTGTTCCCGCTGCAGCCGATGCTCTACAAGCTGGAGAACGAGTTCGCGCCGCAGGCCGACGCGCGCGGCCTGTTCTACCGCACGCGCGACACCACCGTCGCGGTGTTCGCCGACCCCAACCTCGTCGAGCTGATCCTGCGCAACCTGATCGCCAACGCCATCCGCTACACCAGCCAGGGCGGCGTGCTGGTGGCGTGCCGCCTGCGGCGGGACACGGCGGTGCTGGAAGTCTGGGATACCGGCATCGGCATCCCGCTGGGCCAGCGGCGCGCGATCTTCCGCGAGTTCCACCAGCTCGGCAACCCGGAGCGCGACCAGCGCAAGGGGCTGGGGCTGGGGCTGGCCATCGTGGAAGGCCTGGCGCGCACCATCTCGACCCGCGTGCTGCTCAACTCGCGCCCCGGGCGTGGCTCGGTGTTCCGCTTCGCCCTGCCGCTCATGGGCCATGCCACGCAGGCCATGCAGGCCGCGCAGCCCGAGGACGCGCCGGACGACATCGCCGCCGGCCTGCTGCCGCGGCCCGCGCTGAACGGGCTGCGCGTGCTGGTGCTCGACGACGACCCTGACATCCGCACCGCCATGCGCGAACTGCTGCAAAGCTGGCAGGCCGCCTGCCTCGCGGTGGAGTCCGAGGACGAAGCGCTGGACACGCTCGACGACTTCAAGCCCGACCTGCTGCTGGCCGACTACCGCCTGCGCGGCGAGCGCACCGGCAGCCAGGCGATGGAAGCCATCCGCGCGCGGCTGGGCCGGCCTATCCCCACCGTCATCATCACCGGCGACACCGCGCCGGACCGCCTGCGCAGCGTCCATGCCGACAGCGCGGCGCTGCTGCACAAGCCGGTGGTGGCGCAGCACCTGCACACGGCCATGACGGCGCTGCTGAGCGAAGCCGGCTGGCGGCCCGAGATCCCGCGCGCGGCCGGCATGCGGGCGCATGGCTGAGGTGCGCGGCCGAGGTGCTGCCGAGGTGTGACCAAGGTGCCGCTGCGGTACGACCAGCGGCGCGGCTGCGGTGCGCGGGCCGGTGCCGCCGCGGCGCGCGCTTGCCCGACTCATGCAAATTTCGTATTAATCAATCCATCCTATTAATTGGACTTAGAGCCGGCGCCCGCCCACACTGCATGCATGACAGCAGGCACGGGCTCCGGCAAGCCGCATGCGCCCCGCGTCACCGTGCCGCCCGGTTCCACCGACCCAAGCGAGGAGCGACCATGAGCACGCAGCCCGAACTGCCCCGACACGACCTGCTGATCGACGGCAAGCGCCAGCCGCCCGGCACCGGCGAATACTCCACCGACCTCAACCCCGCCACCGAGGCGCCCATCGCGCTGGTGGCGCAGGGCAGCGCCGCCGACGTCGACCTCGCGGTGGCGGCCGCGCGCGCCGCGCTCAAGGTCTGGAACGGCATGCGCGCCGCCGAGCGCGGCCGCATCCTGTACCGCCTGGCCGACCTGCTCGAGCTGCACCAGGAGGAACTCATCGCGCTGGAAAGCCTGGACGCCGGCAAGCCGCTCGCCGCGGTGCGGCGCCAGGACATGCCGGCGGTGATCGACACGCTGCGCTACTACGCCGGCTGGGCCGACAAGATCAACGGCCAGGTGGTGCCGGCGCGCCCCGGCGCGCTGACCTACACCGTGCGCGAGCCGGTCGGCGTGGTGGCGGCCATCGTGCCGTGGAACTTCCCGCTCATGATCGGCATGTGGAAGATCGCGCCGGCGCTGGCCTGCGGCTGCACGCTGATCGTCAAGCCCGCCGAGATCACGCCGCTGACCGCGCTGCGCGTGGCCGAGCTGGCGCTGGAAGCCGGGCTGCCGCCGGGCGTGCTCAACATCGTCACCGGCAAGGGCAGCGTAGTGGGCAACGCGCTGGTGGCGCACCCCGGCATCGACAAAGTCACCTTCACCGGCTCGCCCGGCGTGGGGCGCGGCATCATGCAGGGCGCCGCGGCCAACTTCAAGCGCGTCACGCTGGAGCTGGGCGGCAAGTCCGCCAACCTGATCTTCGCCGACGCCAACGTGGACGCCGCCGTGCGCGCCGCCGCCTCCGGCATCTTCTTCAACTCCGGCCAGGTCTGCTCGGCGGGCTCGCGCATCCTGGCCCAGCGCGAGATCTACGACGAGGTGGTGGAAAAGCTCGCGGCGCGCGCCAGCTCGATCCGCGTGGGCGACCCGGCCTCGCCCGACACCACGATGGGCCCGGTGGTCTCCGCCGCGCAGATGAAGACCGTGCTCGACTACGTGGAGATCGGCAGGCGCGAGGGCGCCACCGCCGTCACCGGCGGCGCGCGCCTCGGCGACAAGGGCTACTTCGTGGCGCCCACGGTGTTCGCCAACGTCGAGCACGAGATGCGCATCTCGCAGGAAGAGATCTTCGGCCCGGTGGCCAGCGTGATCCGCTTCGAGGACGAAGCCGACGCCGTGCGCATCGCCAACGGCACCGCCTTCAGCCTGGCCGCCGGCGTGTGGAGCGCGGACATCGGCCGCGTCCACCAGGTGGCCGGCGAACTGCGCGCGGGCACCGTGTGGATCAACACCTACGGCCACACCGACGTGCGCCTGCCCTGGGGCGGCGCCGGCGATTCGGGCCTGGGGCGCGAGCACGGCGACGCGGCCATCGACAACTTCACCGAGCCCAAGGCGATCTGGCTGGCGCTGCGGCAGTAGGCGGCCCAGCGGGGCGGGCAGTGGCGCGCGCGGCCGTGAATATCCCGCCCCGCGCCGCACGTCTTGCGACCGCGCGCGCTAGATCTTCGGAATCCGCAGCGTCTTGCTGATCATCAGCGAGCCCGACAGCACGAACAGCAGTGCCAGCGGATGCAGGTCCGCCGGGCCGATGGTCCACACCCCGCCGAACAGCGCGTCGCCGAGCCGCTCGCGCCATGCGCACCACGCCAGCACGCCGGTCAGCAGCACGCTGGTGGGGATCGGCGTGCCCTCGAAGTAGGCCACCTTGTCGGCGCCCGCGGACAAGGTCTCGGCGGTCACGTTGAAGCGCGCCAGCCGGCTCACGCCGCAGCACACGAAGTAGATCAGCGCGGCCATGTCCCAGCCGCCGCGCATGCCCGCCGCGAACGCCAGCGCGGCCGGCCCCACGCCGAACGAGATGATGTCCGCCAGCGAGTCCAGCTCGCGGCCGAGCGCCGAGTGCTGGTGCCGCCAGCGCGCGATGCGGCCGTCCAGCACGTCGAAGAGGAATGCCGCGGGCGCCAGCGCGGCGGCCGCGTAGAAATGCGCCGGCGCGCGCGTGGCCACGTAGAACATGGCGAAGAAGACCGACGCCATGCCGCAGGCGGCATTGCCCAGCGTGAACAGGTCGGCGAGCTGCATCTCGCGCAGCATGGAGAAATGCTTGGGACGTTCCGGTGTCGAAGCCATCCTGGCGAGCTCCTGGGTCCGTTGGCATGTGGCGATGGCTCGCAAGGCGCGAGCCCGCCGCTAGAAACGCAGGCCCGCCTCGCGCAGGGCAAGCTCGGTGCCGGCGGCGCCGACATGGTGCACCGCCTGCCAGCCGAGCGCGGCGGCGGCGGCCACGTTGGCCGCGTTGTCGTCGATGAACAGCATCTCGTGCGGCGCGATGCCCGGCAGATGCCTGCCGACGCGCGCCTGCATGAGGCGGTAGATGGCCGGGTCGGGCTTGGCCACGCCCACCTCGCCGGACACGAGGATGTCACGGAACACGTGCAGGAAATCGCCCATGCGCTGCGCGTGCGGGTAGGTCTCGACGGACCAGTTGGTCAGGCCGAACAGCGGCACGCGGGCGGCATGCAGGCGGCCCAGCAGGTCCACGCCGGCATCCAGCGGGCCGCGCAGCATCTGCGGCCAGCGGCCGTAGAACGCGCGGATCAGGCCCGCCTGCGCGGGATGCTCGGCGACGAGCTGCTCGGTCGCCTCGCGCAGCGGGCGGCCCGCGTCCTGGCGCAGGTTCCACGCGGGCGAGCAGACCTCCGACAGGAAGCGCGCGCGCTGCGCGGCATCGGGAATCAGTTCGCGGTAGAGGTATTCGGGGTTCCAGTCGAACAGGACGCCACCAAAATCGAACACGACGGCATTGACGGTCACGGGATCTCGCCAGGCGGGCGGAAGTCAGCGGAATAGCAGGCATTCTCGCAGAGTCTGTCGACGGCAAACCGTGCGGCGGACCAAAATGAGATTTTTCTCAGCGAACCGGCGCGCCGCGCGCCATACGCTGAAGGCATCGCGACCTCTGCCGCCAGCCGGCCCAAGCCATGCGCCCGATGCCTCCGCCGTCCGCCCTGCCGTTTCCGCCCGCGCCACCCGCGCCATCCGCGCCATCCGCGCCATCCGCGTTGTCGGCGTTGTCGGCGCCACCGTCACCAGAATCACCCGCGCCGCCCGCGTCGTCTCCGTTCCGGCGCCTTGCCCGTGCCGGCCTCGCCTGGGCCTGCCTGGCGGCGCCGTGGCTTGCCTTGCCCGCCCATGCCGCGCCGCGCGCGGCCCAGTGCGGCATGCCCGCCACGGCCATCGCCGAGCTGCGCGCGGCCGGCGCGTCCTCGGTCGGCCGCCGCGTCACGCTCGAAGCCGTGGTCAGCGCCGACTACACCGGCGGCAACGGCTTCGCCGGCTTCTTCGTCCAGCAGGACGACGCGCAGCGCCAGCGCCGCCCCGGCATCTCGGACGGCATGTTCGTGTCCGCGCCGCGCGCCGGCATGCGCGCCGGCGACCTCGTGCGGCTGGACGGCACCGTCGAGCAGCGCGCCGGCCAGATGCAGTTGCGCCTGTCGGGCGCGGCCACGGTCTGCGCGCGGGACCGGCCGCTCACGCCGGTGGACATCGCGCTGCCGTTCGCGCACGCGGAGGCGCCGGCCGCCCACGCGGGCATGCTGGTGCGCCTGCCGCAGGCGCTCACCGTAAGCGACACCTACGAGCTGGGCCGCTACGGCAGCGTGGTGCTCAGCAACGGCCGCCTGCCGATCCCCACCAGCGTCGCCGCGCCCGGCGACGGCGCCCGGGCGCAGGCCGCCGCCAACGCGCTGAACCGGCTGGCGCTGGACGACGGCTCCAGCCGCCAGAACCCGGCCACGGTCATCCATCCGGCGCCGGGCCTGAGCACCGCCAACACGCTGCGCGCCGGCGCCACGGTGGCCGGCGTGCAAGGCGTGCTGGACTGGCGCTACGGCGGCTGGCGCGTGCAGCCGCTGCCGGACGCGCCGCCGCCGCGCTTCGTGGCGGCCAACCCGCGCGCCGGCGCACCGCTGCGCGCGGCCGGCAGCGACCTGCGCGTGGCCGCCTTCAACCTGCAGAACTACTTCACCGGCGACGGCAAGGGCGGCGGCTTCGACGACCCCGCCAACCGCGGCGCGGCCTCGGCGGCCGAGTTCGCCCGCCAGGAAGCCAAGCTGCTGGCCGCGCTGCGCGCGCTCGACGCCGACGTGATCGGCCTCATGGAAATCGAGAACGACGGCTTCGGCGCCGGCAGCGCCATCCACCGGCTGGCGGCGCGGATGGGGCCGGACTGGCGCGTGGTCGACCCCGGCGGGGTCAGCCTCGGCGGCGACGCCATCGCGGTCGGGCTGCTCTACGACAGCCGCGCGGTGCAACTGGCGGGCCGGCCC
>NZ_AQPL01000291.1:0-8695 GCF_000395345.1 Cupriavidus sp. WS
TGCAACTGGCGGGCCGGCCCGCCACGCTGTGGTTCGGCGAGCGCACGCGCCAGCCGCTGGCTGCCACCTTCAGCCTGCCCGGCCACGCGCGCCGGCTCACCGTGGCCGTGAACCACTTCAAGTCCAAGCGCTGCACCGACGCGCGCGGCGCCGACGCCGACCAGGGCGACGGGCAGGCCTGCTGGAACCGCGCGCGCATCGCGGCGGCGATGCGCCTGGCCAACTGGCTGGCCAGCTCGCCCACCGGCGTGCCCGACGACGGCAAGCTGGTGATCGGCGACCTCAACAGCTATGCGCGCGAAGACCCCGTCCGCCATCTGGCCGAACGCGGCTACGCGGACATGATCGCGCGCTTTTCCGTGGCGCCGCCGTACAGCTTCGTGTTCGGCGGCGAGGCCGGCTACCTGGACCACGCGCTGGCCGATGCCGCCGCGGCCGGCCGCGTCCGCGCCGCGCGCCACTGGCATATCAACGCCGACGAGCCGGCGGCGCTGGCCTACCCGTTCGCCGGCAAGAGCGCGGCGCAGCAGCAATCCTTCTACGCGGCCGACGCCTACCGCTCGTCCGACCATGATCCGGTGCTGGTCGACGTGGCGATGCACGACGAGGCCGCGCCGCCCGCCGGCGGAACGCCGGCAGCGGACAGTCAGGAGAACGGCGCGCTGGCGTGGCCGGCCGAAGGCGGCGGTGGCGGTGGCGGCGGTGGCGGTGGCGCCGTGGACCCGCTGCCGGCCCTCGCGCTGGCCGGGGCGGCATGCGTCGCGCGGCGGCGGCGCTGGCCACGCCGCTGGCGCCGGCGCAAATGACGCCGGTGGCGCAGGTAACGCCGGTGGTGCCAGTGGCGCTAACGCGCGCTGGCCGGCGCGCGCCGGATGCCGTTGGCCAGGTAGACCACGATCAGCACGTTGGCCACGGCCAGGCCGAGATGGACCGGCGTCGGATGGGCGATGGCCTCGTAGGCCTCCACCGGGATATAGACCGCGCCGGACCAGACGCCGAGCCAGCTTGCCCATACGCGCTGGTGCCACAGCCCGAAGGCCTCGGTGAAGCGCATCGCCGCGTACATCGCGGCCGAGCCGCCGATCGCCCACAGCCGCGCATCGCTCGGATGGTTCAGCAGCGACAGGAAGATGGTGGGATAGCGGCTGCCCGGATTCAGGTGCAGCCGCATCACGATGGTCTCGGCCAGCGCCTGCGCGTCGCGGTGCAGGAGCGCGACTAGCCCCAGCCCGGCCAGGATCACCAGCGCGCCCTTGGCGGCCTCGAACAGGGCGATGCCCTTCAGGCCCGCGCCTCCCGCTGCGTGCTTTGCCATATTGCCTTTCCTTTGTCGAAACCGGCCTGCCGGACGCGCCGCGGACCCAAGGCGGGATCGTACCGCGCCGCGCCCGCGCGCGGCAATCGGCGCCGCCGGACGCGCACCGGCGCGCCGTTGCCGTTGCCGTTGCCGTTGCCGTTGCCGTTGCCGTTGCCGTTGCCGGCGCCGCGCCGCCGGCACGCTGTTACCATCGGGCTGCCGCCGCCATCCGACGCCCGTGCCATGAACCCCGAACATCTGCAGCTCCTGCTCACCCGCACCATGCCCTACGGCAAGTACAAGGGCCGCGCGATCGCGGACCTGCCGGGCAACTACCTGAACTGGTTCGCGCGCGAAGGCTTCCCGCCCGGCGAGATCGGCCAGTTGCTGGCGCTGATGCACGAGCTGGACCACAACGGCCTCAAGGGGCTGCTGGAGCCGCTGCGCAGGCGCTAGCCGCGCGGCGCCCGCCGCGGCGGCGCCACGGATTGGTAGTACGATTACGCCCTTGCCACGCAACGCCATACAGCAGGGGGAGAGTTTTGCCATCAGTGGAACGCCGCAGCGCCGGCTCGCCGCGCGCCCGGACCGAGACCGTGTCGGAGAACGAACGGGCCTATGCCGGCCTGCGCGAGCGCCTGACCACGCTGGTCTACCGCCCCGGCGAGCATCTCAACATCTCCACGCTGGTGGACGACCTGGAGATCGGCCGCACGCCCATCAACCAGGCGCTGCACCGCCTGGCCAACGAAGGCCTGGTGCAGATCCTGCCGCGCAAGGGCGTGGTGGTCGCGCCGCTGTCGCTCGACGACGCGCTGCACCTGATCGACGTGCGGCTGGCCAACGAGACGCTGTGCGCGCGGCTGGCCGCCGAGCGTGTCACCGCGCAGGGGATCGCCGCGCTGGAAGGCATCCTGCGCGAGCTGGACGCGGCCGTGGCGCGGCGCGACCTGCCGCTGGTGACGAACCTGGACCGCCTGTTCCACGAGGAAGTGGCGCAACTGTCCGGCAACCCCATCCTGATCGAGATCCTGAAGGTGCTGCACGCGCGCTCGCAGCGCTTCTGGGCCATCTCGCTGTCGTCCGAGGGACACCTGGGCGAGGTCGGCGAGGAACACCGCGCCATCCTGCAGGCGCTGCGCGACGGCGACGGCGCGGCGGCGGCCAGCGCGGTGACGGCGCACGTGCTGTCGTTCCGTCAGGCCCTGCTGCAGGGCCGCCGCGAACCGGTCTTCGCCATGACCGGCGCGGCCGGCTAGCGGGCGGCTAACGGGCGGCCGGCCGGCGCCACGCGGGCGCCGCCAACACAACAGTCAACGCCGCCGTCAGTTCTCCAGCGGCTTGCGCGCCGTCTCGCGCGCCACCAGCAAGGCCACCAGCGTGACGGCCAGCGCCAGGCTCACGTAGAGCGAGATCGCGGTGGTCGAGCCATACGCCTTGTACAGGCTGGCGATGATCAGCGGCGCGAAGCCGCCGCCGAGGATGCCCGCCAGCGTGTAGGCCAGCGACGAGCCGGCGTAGCGCACCCGCGTGGGAAACTGCTCCGTCACGAAGGCGGCCTGCGGGCCGTACATCATGGCGTGGATCACCAGCCCGCCCACCACCGCCGCGCAGATCTGCCACGGCTGCGCGCTGTCCATCAGGCGGAAGAACACGAAAGCCCACGCCACCGCCAGCAGCGCCCCGGCGACATACACCGGCCGCCGGCCGAGCCTGTCGGACAGGCTGCCGAACAGCGGCACGGCAAGCGCGTTGCAGCCGGCGCCGATCATGGTGGCGGTCAGCGCCAGCGGGCGCGACAGGTGCAGCACGCCGGTCACGTAGGTCAGCGTGAACACCACCACCAGCGCATAGAGCACGTCCGAGCCGATGCGCGCGCCGCCGGCGACGAGCAGGCGCCGCCAGTGGTCCGCGAACACGTCCTTGATCGGCGTCTTCGCCGTGCTCTTGCGCGCTTCCATCTCCCGGAACAGCGGGGTTTCCTCCACGCCGCGGCGCAGCCACAGCCCGAACACGACCAGCAGCACGCTGGACAGGAAGGGAATGCGCCAGCCCCACGCCTGGAAGTCCTCGGGGCTCAGCCACAGCGACACTAGCGCGATGAAGCCGGTGCCCAGCAGCGTGCCGCACGACGGCCCCACCTGCGTGAACGAGGCATTGCGCCCGCGCTGGTGCTGCGCGCCGTGCTCCATCGACAGCAGCACCGCGCCGGCCCACTCGCCGCCGATGGCCGCGCCCTGCACGAAGCGCAGCGCCACCAGCAGCAGCGGGCTCCAGACGCCCCACGACTGGTAGGTCGGCAGCACGCCCATCAGGCCGGTGGCCACGCCCATCACGACCAGCGTGGCCACCAGCACGAAGCGGCGCCCGAGCTTGTCGCCGAGGTGGCCGAACACCACGCCGCCGAGCGGGCGCGAGACGTAGCCCACGGCATAGGTGGAAAACGCCAGGATGGTGCCGGTGAGCGGATCGAACGAGGGGAAGAAGATGGCGTTGAAGACCAGCGCCGCCATCAGGTTGTAGACGGTGAAGTCGTACCACTCCAGCGTGGTGCCGATGGTGCTGGCCGCGGCCAGCCGGCCCATGCGGGGCTTGCCGGCGGCGGCGTGCGTGCCGGCCTGCATGCCGGCGTGCGCGACCGGGTGCGTGGCGGCCTGCGCGCCGGCCGGCTCCTGCGCGGCGGTGGCGGTGGCGATAACGGTGTCGGCGCCGCGCATCATGCCACCTCCCGCGAGAACAGCTTCCACCGCAGCGCATAGCGCGCGGCGCCGGCGGCGTCCGCGCCGCATGCATCCAGGCGCGCGGCCGCGTCGCGCAGCGCGGCCACGCCGGCGGCTTCGCTGCTGGTCTCGATCACCAGGAGCGGGCGCAGTTGCCGGTTCTCCACGCTCTCGCGCGGCAGCGGCTGGCTCAGCGCGGCGTCCGGCACCAGCAGGTAGGACTGCACGAAGCCGGGCCGCGCGGAGAGCTCGCCGCCCACGTCGGCGGCCTGGTCGACCAGCGCCGGCACGTCGTCGGGCCGCGCCAGCGGCAGCACGGCCAGCCAGCTTCCGCTGCCCTGCCCGACCACCGCGGCGACTTCGCTCACGCGGCGCACCGGCTGGCGCATGCGGCCGAGGTTGGCGACCGACCACGGCGTCTGGCGGCCGAACGCGGCCTGGTAGGCGGCGGACGTGAAGGCCGCCAGCGATTCGGTGCGGTACAGGCCCAGGTATTTCGGGCCGCCCTGCACCGCCTCGTAGCGCGCGGCGGAGATGAAGCCGCGGATGCGGGCGCGCTCTTCCACGTGCTCGCGGTCGTACCACTGGTTGAAATCGTCCTCGTCGGCCGCGTCCACATTGGCGGCGACGAACAGCATGCCGTGCGGCGCCATGCCCGCCGGCGCGTCGTCCACGCCGGACGTTCCGGCCATCCCGCGCATTTGCCGCATTTCCCGCATTTGCCGCATCTCGTGCATTTCCTGCGTATCGTGCCTCTCGTGCATCTCCTGCATCTCGCTCATCCTTCTCTCCTGTGGCCCGCGCCGTCTGCGGGCGGTGAGAAGATGATCGGCGCCGGCCACGCGCGCGGCAAACGGGTTTTTCTTCGCGTTTCCGATCAGTTTTTCTGTTCGATGCGGCCATGCGCGCGCACCAGCACGGCGCGCGCGCGCCCTATGCCGGCGCAAATGGTGCAGGCAGCGACCGCACGTAGCGGTCGGATTCGCGGCAGGCCAGCTCCGCCACCAGGCGAATCGCCTCGGAGGCGGCGTGGTCGAGGTGGCTGACCACCAGCCGCTGGTGCGGCAGGGGCACGTCGCACGGGATCACGCGCAACTCGCCGCGCTCCACTTCCTCGCGCACCGGCGCCAGCGGCATCAGCGCGTTGCCGAAGCCGCCCCTGACCAGCCGCACGATGGCCGCGATGGAGCTGACGCAATGCACCTTGCCCACCGGCAGCCCGGCCTTGCGGTACAGCTCCTTGAGCGCGAGATGCGGCTGCGAGCCGGGGCTCATGGTGATGGTGGGATGCTGGAGCAGCGTGGCCAGCCGGCCTTCGCCGGGCTGCGCGGGCCCGAGCGGGCCGACCCAGCCGATGGCCATCGGCAGGCACGGCGTGCTGGTGATGCCCTCGCCCACCGCCGGATCGGTCTGCAGGGCAATGTCGATGCCGCCCGCGCGCAGGGTGTTGTGCAGGCTCTGCGTAGTCTCCGAGGTGAGCTGCACCTCGATGCCGGGATAGTGCGTCTGCAGGTGGCGCAGGAAATCGACCAGCCACGTATGCACCACGCTCTCGATGGCGCCGATGCGCACCAGCCCCAGCGGCGCGTCGCCGGCGCGCCCGAGCACCATGATCTCGCGCTGCAGCTCCAGCAGCCGCTCGCCGTAGCCAAGCAGGCGCAGGCCGACCGGCGTGAGGCGCAGGTCGCGCGCCTCGCGCTCGAACACCCGCGCGCCGATCTCCTGCTCGAGCGAGGCGATGCGGTTGGACATCGCCGCCTGCGTGATGTGCAGCTTCTCGGCCGCCGCGCGGAAGCTGCCCAGGCGGGCCACCCACATGAAGGCTTCGATGAAGCGCGTGTTCATGGCGCCGGGCCTGCCCCGCGCCCACGCCGGCACGCATGCCGGCACCAGCGCCGGCCGCCGTGCCCGCCGTGCCCGCCGCACGAGCCGCCTCCGCCGCGCCGGCGCGGCGCCAGCGGCGCCTGCCTGGCTACCGCAGCGGCCACAGCCGTGGCCGCCGGCACGCCGGATGTCCCGGGCGCGCGGGATGTCCGGAACGCCCCGGATGCCGTCATTCGCATGTTCCCCCTGTTCGATAAACTGAAATTTCACAGTAATGGCAGGGCGATTCTCATGCAATTTCCGCACCAGTGCTGTAGTGGGATTCCCTAGGAAAGCGGCGGACGCGGAGGCGAACGAAAAAGCGGACGAAAAGGCAAGCAGGAAGACCGACGCAGCGGCGGCGGCCGCGCGCGCAGCCCGCCTCCCGCCGTCAGGCAGCCGGCTCCGCCACGCCGCGCTCGGCCAGCCACGTCTCGAACGCCGCCGGCGGCATCGGCATGGCGAACAGGTAGCCCTGGCCGATCTCGCAGCCGTGCGCGCACAGGAAGGCGCGCTGCGACTCTTCCTCGATGCCCTCGGCGACCAGGGTCAGGCCGATGCTCTGGCCGATGCGGATGGCCGCGTCCACCAGCGTGGCGGCGGCGTGGTGCGAGTCGAGGCCCTGCACGAAGCTCTTGTCGAGCTTGAGCTCGTCGACCGGCAGGTTCAGCAGGTGGCCGAGGCTGGAGTAGCCGGTGCCGAAGTCGTCCATCGACAGGCGCACGCCCAGCCCGCGCACCGCGGCGAGCGTGGCCTGTATCTCGGGCTTGCTCTCCATCACCAGCCCCTCGGTGATCTCCACGGTCAGGTCGCTGCCGGCCAGGCGATGCCGCCGCAGTATCCCGGCGATGACGTCGGGAAGCTCATGGTGATGGAAATTCAGCGGCGACAGGTTGACGGCCACCGACGGCACCCGCAGCCCGGCGGCCCGCCAGCGCGCCAGTTGCCCGCAGGCCTCGTCAAGGGCCCAGTAGCCCAGGTCGACGACCAGGCCGCATTGCTCGGCCAGCGGAATGAACTGGTCCGGGGAAACGTTGCCGGTCTCGCCGTGGTGCCAGCGCGCCAGCGCCTCGACCCCGGCCAGGCTGTTGTCGCACAGGCGGATCTTGGGCTGGTAGTGCAGTTGCAGCCGGTTCTCGAGCAGCGCCGCCTTGAGCGCCTGCTCGAGCCGGGCGCGCGCCAGCTCGCGCGCGCCCAGCTCGGCGTCGAACAGGCGCACGCGGTTGCGGCCGCCGTGCCGGGCCTCGCGCAGGGCGAGGTCGGCATGGCGCATCAGCGTGTCCCAGTCGCGCCCGTGCGCGGGGCAGACGCAGGCGCCGATGCTCGCCGACACGTTCAGCTTGCGCCCGGGTATCGACACCAGCGGCCGCGCGATGGCCGCGCGCAGGTTTTCGGCAAGCGCCAGCGCGGCCGGCGCGTCCAGGCCGGGCAGGATCATGACGAATTCGTCGCCCGAGCGCCGGCCCAGCAGCGCGGCGGCGGGCGCCTGGGCGCGCAGGCGCCCGGCGATCTCCTCCAGCAGCAGGTCGGCCTGCCGGTGGCCCAGCACGTCGTTGATCTGCTTGAAATCGTCCAGATCGATGAACAGGGCGGCGAGCGGCACGCCGCCGCGGTCCGTCTGCGCGATGGCGTCCTCGGTCAGGCGGCGCACGGCGTGAAGATTGAGCAGACCGGTCAGCGCATCGTGATTGGCCTGCCAGCGGATCCGCTCGCGCGCGGCGTCGCGCTCCAGCGCCAGCGCGCACAGATGCGTGCAGATCTCGGTGAGGCGGCAGTGATAGGCGTCCGGGCCGCGGCGGGTGGAATAGTAGAACGCGAAGGTGCCGAGCACGCTGCCGTCGCCGGACTTGATCGGCGTCGACCAGCAGGCGGCCATGCCGGACAGGCGGGCCATGTCCTGGAACGACGCCCACAGCGGATCGGTGAAGATGTCGGTGACGGCAACCGGCTCGCCGCGGAACGCCGCCGTGCCGCACGAGCCGTTGCACGGACCGACCGGCGCGCCGTCGATGCCGGCGGAGTAGCGCGGCGGCAGGCTGGGCGCGGCGAGCGGGCGCAGGCGCCCTTCGGCGTCGACGCGCAGCACCGAGACCGCGACGCCGGGCGTGACGCGCTCGATCGCGCGGCACATGGCGTCCATGATTTCCGCCAGCGGCCGGTCCTGCGCGATGGCTTCGAGCGCGGTGCGCTGGATGCCGTCGCGCAGCTTGGTCTCGGTGATGTCGGTCAGCACGCAGACGAGGCTGGCCAGCGCGCCGTGGTCGTCGAGCACCGGATTGGTGAGCGCGGAAAACCAGCGGGGATATCCGCCGGCCGTGTCCAGCAGGCATTCGCCGCGCACCGCCTGCCCGGCCGCGAGCCGGCCCAGGAACTCGCCGGCCGGCGTCGCCGGCTGCAGCCACGCCCACAGGGCCGCGCCGCCCGCCGGGCCGGCCAGCGGGCCGAACAGGGACACGAAGCTGGCATTGGCCTGGACGATGCGGCCGCGCGCGTCGGCAACGGCCACCGGGCTGTCCATCGTATCCAGCCCGATCGCGGGCGGCGCCGCCGCAAGCCCGCCAAAGCGCGCGCCGGGAACGAACAGGCGATTCATCTGCGATGACATTCAGGCATCCTCATGAGACCGGCGATGCGCCAACCGGCGGCTTGCGCGCCACTTTCCCATGTTCCGTGGGAACTCGCGATCCATATTAGCCGGGCGGCGGCGTGCGGCACAAGCGCGGCAGCATGACAGCCGCCGCCCGGACTATGCGCTGCGTGCCGGCGCGCGCTCCGTGCGTTGCGGCACGCAGCGCCGCCGAGGGGGCCGGCGGGG
>NZ_AQPL01000292.1:0-8622 GCF_000395345.1 Cupriavidus sp. WS
GCCGCCGAGGGGGCCGGCGGGGCCGGATTGGCGCCGGAATCTGCTAGATTTGCCTTGCGGGCCCGGCGCATTCCGCGCCGCATGGCGACTGCGCACAGGGGGCACATCGTGAGCACCGATACCGCGACACTGCAAGCCTACGACCGCGCCGCCGCCGACCATGCCAGGGACTGGCACGCGCGGCCCGCGCCGGCCGGCCTCTACGCCACGCTGCTTGCAACATTCGCGCCCGGTCCGAGCGCCGACATCGGCTGCGGCGCGGGCCGCGACACGGCGTGGCTGGCCGCGCACGGCTTCGACCCGTGCGGCTTCGATCCCTGCGAAGCGCTGCTGGAAGAGGCGCGCCGGCGCTACCCCGCCCTGCCCTTCGAGCAGGCCGCGCTGCCGGAACTCGAAGGCGTGCCGCGCGGCTACTACCAGAACGTGCTGTGCGAGGCCGTCATCATGCACCTGGAGCCACGCATGATCGCCAGCGCCGTGCGGCACCTGCTCGGCATCCTGCGCCCCGGCGGCACGCTGTGCCTGAGCTGGCGCGTCACCGACCACGTCTCGCGGCGCGACCCGGACGGCCGCTTCTACGCGGCCTTCGACAAGGCGCTGGTGGCCGGCGCGCTGGGGCGCGGCGACAGCGTGCTGTCCGACCAGGAAGAGGCGGGCCCGCCGCCGGGCAAGCGGATGCACCGGCTGATCGTGCGCAAGGCGGCGGCTTGATGGAGGCCTGATGGAGGCTTGATGCGGCTGGACGCCGCCCGCGGCGCTCAGGCCAGGCCCAGCCGCGCGTTCAGTTCCGCCAGCGCGGGCGCGCAGGCGGCGTCCACCTTGAGCGCCAGCAACGCGTCGGCGCGGGTCTGGCCGAGGTTGACGGCGGCCACCGGCTTGCCCTGCTTCTGCGCCTCGAGGCAGAAGCGATAGCCGGAGAACACCGTGAGCGAGGAGCCGATCACCAGCAGGGCATCGGCCTGCGCCAGCGCCTGCATGGCGGCATCGACGCGCTCGCGCGGCACGGACTCGCCGAAGAACACCACGTCGGGCTTGAGCACGCCGCCGCAATGGCCGCACGCGGGAATGCGCACGGCCTCGAAGCTGGCCAGTTCCAGATGGGCGTCGCCGTCGGAAGCGGGCAACGCGCGCAGTTCGGCCAGCGCCGGGTTGTCCGCCTCGAGCTGCGCCTGCAACGCGGCGCGCGGACGGCGCGTGCCGCATTGCAGGCAGACCACCGTGCCCACGTGGCCATGCAGCTCGATCACGCCGTGGCTGCCGGCACGCTGGTGCAGGCCGTCCACATTCTGCGTGACCAGCAGGCGCACGTGGCCGGCCGCCTGCAGCCGCGCCAGCGCGAAATGCGCGGCGTTGGGCTGCGCGTTGGCCAGCACCGGCCAGCCCAGCATGCTGCGCGCCCAGTAGCGCTGGCGCACCGCGTGCGAGCGGAAGAAGTCCTGCGCCTGCACCGGCGGCGTGCGCTGCCAGTTGCCCCGCGCGTCGCGGTAGCCGGGAATGCCGGAATCGGTGCTGATGCCGGCGCCGGTCAGCACCAGCAGGCGCGGATGGCGCCGCACGAAATCGTGGAGATCGGCCACGGCGGGCTGGCCGGCGGCGAGTACGGGAGACTCGGGAGATTCGGAAGACAAGGCGGCGCGCACGCTTTCAGAAGCTCGGGCCGCCGGCGGCGGCGGCATCCGCCGTCTCGCCGGCCAGGGCCTGCCACGCCTTCAGCTCGGCGCGGTAACGCGCCATCGCCTCGGCGTGCAGGTCGAAGATGCAGGGCTCGCAGCCGTTGCCGCAGCACTCGTTGATGTCCGGCGCGACCGGCGCTTGCGGCCGCGGCGGCAAGGCCGCCGCGGGCTGCGGCGCGGGCTGCGCGGCTGCGCTGCGCTCTGCTGTGGACGCGGGGTTTTGTACCGACACCATCGACTCCGGTTGGATTGCACCCCAAGTATACCGCCGGGCGGACAACCCGGCTGCGGCCGCGGCGGGAGCACCCGCGCAACGATCCCGCGCATTCGAGCGCGGCGGCGGCGCTGGCATAATCACGGGCTGGCCGGCCCCTCGCGGGTCCCGCATGCGCCAGCCCGCGGCCCATGCCCGGGCCGCGGGCGCAATACCACGAACACCGACATGCCAGCCACGACACCGCAGACCGGAACGCCCCCGGCGCCCGACCACGAGGGCGGGCTCACCGATCCGGACCAGATCCTGCTCGTCCTGCTCGGCCTGGCCCGCCAGGGCGCGTCGCTGCGCCTGCGGCCCGCCGGCATGCATCCCATCGCCACCCGGCTGCTGCTGGCCGAGCCGGCAAGCCGCGCCTGCATCCTGGAATGGTGCCGCAACGGCGCCGAGCTCGACGCCATCCTGAACGCCCGCGAGCTGACGCTCTCGGGCTCGCTCAACGGCGCGCCCGTCCGCTTCCCGGTCGGCACGCCGGCCATCACCCGCTTCGACGACCGGCCCGCCTTCGTCACGCCGTTTCCGGCCAGCGTCCATTACCTGCATCGCCGCCGGCATTTCCGCGCCAGCGTGCCCGCGGGCAGCGGCTTTCGCTGCGAGATCCCGCTCGACGACGGCCAGCTCGCGCATCTGCGCATCGCGGACCTGTCCGTGTCCGGCGTCGGCCTGCGCGCCCCGCAGGCCGACGCGCCGCCACTGCTGCGCGATGCGCGCATCAGGCGGTGCCGGCTGTCGTGCGCAGACCTGGGCTCGCTCGAGGTCGATCTGGAGGTGGTCAGGCACCGCGTTGCCTGGCGCGGCGGCAAGGCCGTCCACCATTTCGGCGGGGCCTTCCGCCATGTCGACGGCCAGACCGAGAAGCAGTTGCAGCGCCTGGTGTTCGCCTGCGAACTGGCGCATCGAGCCTAGGCGCGAAAAAAAAGCGCCCTGGGGGCGCTTTTGGGAGTAGTGACGACATCGGCCTGCCGCTTGTGTGCTCCCCGCTCCCGCTTGCGGGAGCGGGGTCGGGGGAGAGGGAGGACACCTTGCTTGGGCCAGCTCTGGCGGCTTGGGCCCGTTCTGGCGGCTTCGTCAGTCGCCTCAGGCTTGCGCCGCCGCGGCCTTACCGCTTCACGGGTTCGCCGCGAGCGGCGCCGGCGGCGCGGACGAGCCGGCGTCGGGCAGCGGCCCCCAGCCGCCGCCCAGGCTGCGCACCAGCGCCACCGTGGCGGAGGCGCGCAGGCCGGCTACCTGGTTGGCGTCGCGCTGCGACTGCAGCACCGTGCGGTCGGCGTCGATCACCGTCAGGTAGTCCACCGCGCCGGCCTCGTAGCGGCTGCGCGAGATCTTCGCCGCGCGGCGCGCGCCGCCCAGCGCGCCGTCCAGCGCGCCGGCCTGCTGGCTCAGCCAGCGCACGTCGGCGAGGCTGTCTTCCACTTCGCGCAGCGCCGTCAGCACGCTCTGGCGGTAGCTTGCCACCGCTTCTTCGTGCTGGGCCTTGGCCGCGTTGAGGTTGGCGCGGTTGCGCCCGCCGTCGATGATCGGCGCGACGAGCGTGCTGCCGACCAGCGGTCCCAGCATCCATGCCGACGACGACCACTTGAACAGGTTCGACAGGTCGCTCGACTCGAAGCCGAACAGCCCGGTCAGCGTGATCTTCGGGAAGAACGCCGAGCGCGCCACGCCGATGCGCGCGTTGGCCGCGGCCATCAGGCGCTCGGCCTGGGCGATGTCGGGGCGGCGCTCCAGCAGGTCCGAGGGCAGCCCGGCCGGCACCGTGATGAGCGTGGCGTCGAGCGGGCGCGCGGCCAGTGTGAACGCGGCCGGCGGCGCGCCGGTCAGCACCGCCAGCGCGTGCTCCTGGTTGGCGCGGCGCCGTTCGATGGCGGCCAGGTCGGCGCGCGCGGTGCCGAGCTCGGCTTCGGCGCGGGCCGGGTCGAGGTCGGTGGTCTCGCCTTCGTCGAAGCGGCGCTTGAGCAGCTTGAGCGCGTCCTCGCGCAGCACGATGGTGGCGTTGAGCAGGTCGCGCTCGCTGTCGAGCGTGCGCAGCGAGAAGTAAGCCTGCGCCACGTCCGCCTGCAGCGCGAGCTGCACCGAGCGGTACAGGTCTTCGGCGGCGGCGCCCTCGGCGCGCGCGGCCTTGACGTTGTCGGCCACGCGGCCGAACAGGTCGAGCTCGTAGCTGGCGAACGCGCGCGCCTTGTACACGGTCTGCGCCGGCACCTTGGTGCCGTCGGGGAAGCCCTGCGAGGCGGCCGAGTACTGCGTGCGGGTCGGGTCCAGCCCGACGCTCAGTTGCGGATACAGGTCGGCCTCGGCCACGCCGGTGAACGCGCGCGCCTGCTTCAGGCGCGCCGCGGCCACGGCGAGGTCCTGATTGGACTCGCTGGCCTGGGCGATCAGGCGGTCGAGGTCGGCGTCGCCGAAGATCTTCCACCATTCGCCGCGCTGCGCGCCTTCGGCGGGCGTGGCCACTTTCCACTGGCTGCCTTCGGTCCGCGCGGCCTCGGCTTCCTTGTAGGCCGGCGTGGCGGCGGTGGCGGCCTCGGGCACCTTGTACGTGGGCGCCAGCGAGCAGCCGGCCAGGATCAGGGCCACGGCCAGCGTGGCCAGGCGCGGCAGGGTCCCGGATGTGATTGATGCAGTCATGTCAGTCGTCCTTATTCTGCGGAGGCGATGGCCTTGTGGCTCGCCGACGGGGCATCGCCCGCGCTGGCGGCGCGGCGGCGCTCGCCGCGCGTGGCCAGCAGGCGCAGCGCCACATAGAACACGGGGGTGAGGAACAGCCCGAAGAAGGTCACGCCCAGCATGCCGGCGAACACCGCCACGCCCATCGCGTGGCGCATCTCGGCGCCGGCGCCGGTGGAGATCACCAGCGGCACCACACCCATGATGAAGGCGAACGAGGTCATCAGGATCGGGCGCAGGCGCAGGCGGCTGGCCTCGATCGCGGCCTGCACGATGGAGCGGCCTTCATGCTCCAGCTCGCGCGCGAACTCCACGATCAGGATCGCGTTCTTCGCCGACAGCCCCACCAGCACGATGAAGCCGATCTGCGTGAAGATGTTGTTGTCGCCGCGCGTGAGCCACACGCCGGTCATGGCGGCCAGCAGGCTCATCGGCACGATCAGGATCACCGCCAGCGGCAGCGTCAGGCTTTCGTACTGGGCGGCCAGCACCAGGAACACCAGCAGCACGCACAGCGGGAAGATCCACACCCCCGCGTTGCCGGCCAGGATGTCCTGGTAGGTCAGGTCGGTCCATTCGAACTTGATGCCCTTGGGCAGCGTCTCGGCGGCGATGCGCTCGGCCGCAGCCTGCGCCTGGCCCGAGGAGAAGCCCGGCGCCGGGCCGCCGTTGATGTCGGCGGCGGTGAAGCCGTTGTAGCGCACCACGCTGTCCGGGCCGAAGCCCTGCTTGACGGTGAGCAGCGACGACAGCGGCACCATGTCGCCGGCGCGGTTGCGCGTCTTGAGCTGCAGGATGTCCTCGGCGTGGTTGCGGAACTGCGCATCCGCCTGCACCTTGACCTGGTACGTGCGGCCGAACTTGTTGAAGTCGTTCACGTAGGCCGAGCCGAGGTAGGTCTGCAGCGTGTCGAACACGTCCGTGACCGGCACGCCGAGCTGCTTGGCCTTGACGCGGTCGAGCTTGACGTCGAGCTGCGGCACGTTGACCTGGTAGTTGCTGAAGATGCCGGCCAGCTCGGGCGTGGCGCGTGCCTTGCCCATGAACGCGTTGGTGGCGTCGAACAGCGCGTCGTAGCCGAGCGCGGCGCGGTCCTCGATCATCAGCTTGAAGCCGCCGATGGTGCCGAGGCCCTGCACGGGCGGCGGCGGGAACACCGCGATGAAGGCGTCCTGGATCGACGCGTACTTCTGGTTCAGGTCGGCGGCGATCGCGTTGCCCGACAGCGCGGCGCTCTTGCGCTCCTCGAACGGCTTGAGCGTGGCGAACACGATGCCGGCGCTCGGGCTGTTGGTGAAGCCGTTGATCGACAGGCCCGGGAAGGCCACCGCCGACTCCACGCCCGGATGCTTGAGCGCGATCTCCGACATGCGGCGGATCACGTCCTCGGTGCGGTCCAGCGTGGCGCCGTCGGGCAGCTTGGCGAAGCTCACCAGGTACTGCTTGTCCTGCGCCGGCACGAAGCCCTTCGGCACCAGCTGGAACACGCCCCAGGTCAGCACCAGCATGACCGCGTAGACGCCGAACACGGCGGTCTTGCGCGAGATCACGCCCTTCACGCCGCGGCCGTAGCGCTCGGCGCTGGCGCCGAAGAAACGGTTGAAGCGGGCGAAGAACTTGCCCAGCACGCGGTCCATGCCGCGCGAGAGCCAGTCCTTGGGCGCGTCGTGGCCGCGCAGCAGCAGCGCGGACAGCGCCGGCGACAGCGTCAGCGAGTTGAAGGCCGAGATGATGGTCGAGATCGAGATGGTCAGCGCGAACTGCTTGTAGAACTGCCCGGTCAGGCCGCTCATGAAGGCCAGCGGCACGAACACGGCGATCAGGGTCAGCGCGATGGCGATGATCGGGCCGCTGACTTCGCGCATGGCCTTGTAGGTCGCTTCCTTCGGACTCAGCCCTTCCTCGATGTTGCGCTCGACGTTCTCCACCACCACGATCGCATCGTCCACCACGATCCCGATCGCCAGCACCAGGCCGAACAGCGAGAGCGCGTTGATCGAGAAACCGAAGGCGTGCATCAGGCCGAAGGTGCCGACGATCGACACCGGCACGGCCAGCAGCGGGATGATCGAGGCGCGCCAGGTCTGCAGGAACAGGATCACCACCAGCACCACCAGCGCGATGGCTTCGAACAGCGTGTGGGTGACGGCCTCGATACTGTGGCGCACGAACTGCGTGGGGTCGTAGACGATGCTGTAGTCCACGCCGTCGGGGAAGTTCTCCTTGAGCTCTTCCATCGTCTTGCGCACGTCGTCCGAGATCTGGATGGCGTTGGAGCCCGGCGCCTGGAAGATCGGCAGCGCCACCGCGGACTTGTTGTCCAGCAGCGAGCGCAGCGCGTATTCCGACGCGCCCAGCTCGATGCGGGCGATGTCCTTGAGGTAGGTCACCGCGCCGTCGGCCGAGGTCCGCACCACCACGTCGCCGAACTCTTCCACGCTGGTCAGGCGGCCCTGCGCGTTGACCGAGAGCTGCAGGTCGGTGCCGGGCAGCGAGGGCGACTGGCCGATCACGCCGGCGGCCACCTGCACGTTCTGCTCGCGGATCGCGTTGACCACGTCGCTGGTGGCGAGCTGGCGCTCGGCCATCTTCTCGGGATTGAGCCACACGCGCATGGAGTAGTCGCCCGAGCCGAACATCTGCACCTGGCCCACGCCCTGGATGCGCGCGAGGCGGTCCTTGACGTTGATCAGCGCGTAGTTGCGCAGGTAGGTCATGTCGTAGCGGTCGTTCGGCGAGACCAGGTGGACCACCATCGTCAGGTCAGGCGAGCTCTTGACGGTGGTGATGCCCAGGCGGCGCACGTCTTCCGGCAGGCGCGGCTCGGCCTGCGAGACGCGGTTCTGCACGAGCTGCTGCGCCTTGTCCGGGTCGGTGCCCAGCTTGAAGGTCACGGTCAGCGTGAGCGTGCCGTCGCTGTTGGCCTGCGACGACATGTACAGCATGTCCTCGACGCCGTTGATCTGCTCTTCCAGCGGCGTGGCCACGGTTTCCGCGATCACCTTGGGGTTGGCGCCCGGGAACTGCGCGCGCACCACCACGGACGGCGGCACCACCTCGGGGTACTCCGAGATCGGCAGCTTGAACATCGAGATGGCGCCGATCAGGAAGATCAGCACCGATAGCACGCCGGCGAAGATAGGCCGGTCGATAAAGAATTTCGAGAGATTCATCTCAGTCTCGGCGAAAGCGCTCCCCCTGGCGGCCCGGGTGGCGGGCGCCATATGGAGCGTGGGGAAGCAAATAAATGGCTCGGTTTTCCGGGGGGGCGGCGTTTCGCCCCCCGGCCCCTCTCCCGCACGCGGGAGAGGGGAGCAAACCCTCAGCAGATTCCGTTCATGTCGGGTTCATGTCGGCCATTCGGGGCTCAGGTCACCGGCTTGCCCTCGGCGGCCTTGTCGGTTTCCTTGTCGGCGGCGGCCTGCTTGCGCTCGGCGGCGTCGGCGCGCTGGTCCAGCTCGCGCTTGTAGGCCATCTCCACCGCCTTGGGCGACACCGTGTCGCCGGGGCGCACGCGCTGCAGGCCGTTGACCACGATCTTCTCGTCGGCCTTCAGGCCCTGGCGGATCACGCGCAGGCCTTCGTACGACGGTCCGAGCGTGACTTCGCGGTAGGCCAGCTTGTTGGCCTTGTCCAGCACCAGCACGAACTTCTTGCCCTGGTCGGTGCCGATCGCGCGGTCATTGATCAGCACCACCGGATGCGGCGCGCCGCCGCCGAGCTTGATGCGCGCGTACAGGCCCGGCAGCAGGCGGCCGTCCGGGTTGTCGAACACGGCGCGCACGCGGATGGTGCCGCTGCGCGTGTCGAGCCGGTTGTCGATCGACTGGATGCGGCCCTCGCGCGGGTATTCGTCCTCGTTGCCCAGGCCCAGGAACACGGGCAGCCTGGACTGCGCGCCCTGGGCGCCGCCCGTGCCGCCGGCCTCGGGCGCGGTGTAGCGCAGGTAGGTCTGCTCGTCGACCTCGAAGTTGGCGTACATCGGCGACACCGACACCACCGTGGTCAGCA
>NZ_AQPL01000293.1:0-2322 GCF_000395345.1 Cupriavidus sp. WS
CTCGAAGTTGGCGTACATCGGCGACACCGACACCACCGTGGTCAGCACCGGCGACGAAGCTCCCGGCGCGACCAGGTTGCCGACCGTGATCTCGGCGCGCGAGACGCGCCCGCTCACCGGCGCCACGATGCGGGTATAGGTCAGGTTCAGCCGCGCCACTTCGAGCGAGGCCTGCGCGGCGCGCACGTTGGCGACTTCCTCGCGCGCGGTGTTGTCGCGCTCGTCGAACTCGCGGCGCGACACGGCGTTGTCCTGCACCAGCCGCTGGGCGCGCGCCAGTTCGGTCTGCGCGTGCGAGGCGCGCACCTGGGCGGCGGCCAGCGCGGCCTCGGCGCGCGCCACTTCGGCGGCGTAGGGGCGCGGGTCGATGGTAAACAGCGGGTCGCCCTTCTTCACCAGCGCGCCCTCGCGGAAGTGCACGGCGTCGATGGTGCCGCCCACCCGCGCGCGGATCTCCACGCGGTCCACCGCTTCGAGGCGGCCGGAGAACTCGTCCCACTCGGTGATGGTCTTGCCGATCACGCCGGCCACATCCACGGTGGTCGGGGCGGGTGCCGGCACGGCCTGCGCCTCGCCGGCATGCCAGGGCTTGAGCAATGAGGTCGCCAGGCCCGCGCCGAGCACGGCGACGATGGCCAGGGCAATCATGGTGCGTCGATATTGCTGCTTCATTTTTCTACACTCCGTATTCCGTAGCGGGTTTTCTTCAACTGGAAAGCAAAAAAAGGACGAACGCCGCCGCCGGGGCGCGCCAGGGGCCGCGCCCGGTATGCCTGCTCGCGCAGGCCGGCTTGTCGTGGTTCGCGCGGGTCAGCCTGGCGAGCTGGCGCCCGGGTCGCGTCCGGTCCTTGGTGAGGCATCGTCATCGCCAGCAAGGCAGCCTTGCAGGTAATGCGCGCCTTCGTTGACCCAGACCTGACATCGGTCGAGGGTCTGTTCCACCCCGTCGCCACAGGCGCCGGGCATGATTCTGGCTTCGGCCGGCACGCCGGCCGCCTGCAGCCGCGCGGCGAAGGCCTCGCCCTCGGCGCGCAGCGCATCTTCTTCCGCCACCTGGATCAGCGTGGGCGGCAAGCCCGCCAGCCGCGAGGCCAGCGCGGGCGCCGCATACGGGTGCACGCTGGCGGCCGGGGTCGGCAGGTAATCGCGGTAGAAACCCGCCAGGCGCTGCAGCCGCTCCAGCGACACGCTCGGCCCGCCCTGCGCGAACGCGCACGAGGCGTGCTCCAGGCAGGGGTCCGTCACCGGCCGGATCAGCCACTGCGCGCGCGGCTCGGGCAGGCCGCGGTCGCGCAGCATCTGCGACAGCGCGATCGCCAGGTTGCCGCCGGCCTCCTCGCCCACCAGGGCGAAGCGCAGCTTGTCCACCTTCAGGCGGCGCGCGTGGCGCAACACCCAGGCGGTGGTATTGAATACGTCTTCCGGCGCCGCCGGAAACGGAAAATCGGGTGCCAGCGAATAGGCCGGCGTCACCACCACCGCCGGCATCGTGGCCGCCAGCCACGCGGCCAGGCGCTGGGATTTCTCCACGCTGCATTCCACGAAGCCGCCCGCGTGCAGATAAAGCAGCCACGGCAGCAGCGCGGCGCCCTTGCCTTCCGGATAGCCCGGCGGATAGCTCAGGCGCACCAGGATCGTGCGGCCGCAGCTCTCGACGGCGTGCTCGGTCGTGCGTCCCACGGCCAGTTCGGCGGCGGACGCTGCGGCTGCAGCTTTCGATCGGGAAGGCATGGCGATCACAAGCGCCGCGTTAACGGCGCTTCCATTGCATATTGCGATGCAGCGAATTATGGTGGTTGATAAAGGTGGGATAAAGCGAGGCTTTACCAATGCACTGTTTCTGCCGTCAAATAATCCGGCGCGCCCGCGGCGGGAAACCCTGCGCCGTGCAAGGTCATTGGTTTTGTGATCCACTCCCGCACTTCCGCGGCCGCGCGCGCTGCGCGATGCGCTCCCGGCCCGGCCGCTAAAGGTCTGGCCCGGGCGGCCGACAAGTCCAGCAGGCCCTGTAATCCCAACAGGCCCGGCAGGCCCGACGGACTCGACAAGAAGTCCGGCACGCCAGCCAGGCCCGCCCGTATCCTTTTCCCGGGGAGTGAACATGGATCGTCTCGTATCAATGCAGGCATTCACCCGCGTCGTGGATATAGGCAGCTTCGCGCGGGCGGCCGAATCGATGGATCTGCCCAAGGCCACCCTCACGCGGCTGATCCAGAACCTGGAAACGCACCTCGGCGTGAAGCTGCTGCATCGCACGACGCGGCGCATCAGCGTCACCACCGACGGCGCCGCCTATTACGGGGTCGTCTCAGAAAACGGAAA
>NZ_AQPL01000294.1:0-12244 GCF_000395345.1 Cupriavidus sp. WS
CCCGCATCCGCGGCCTCCCCCGCCGGCTTCTCAGCCAGCCGTCTTGTCCAGGCCAAAACGCGCCTTGAGCGCTTCGACGAGGGCTTCGCGCGCGGCGCGGTCGCCGACCTGCACGTCGAGCATCACGCGGCCGGAATCCCACTCCTTGATGGTGCCGAGCAACTGGCCGGCATCGCTGCGGATCTTGTACTGCCGGCTGATTTCCTTGATCTTCCGCGACTTGCCGTCCTGGGCCTGCTTGCGGATGGCCTCCACTTCCCGGCTCGACAGCCCCTCCACCATGATGCGCGTGGCGAGATCCCGGGTGCGGTCCTCGCCGACGATCTTGCAATAGAGCGTCAGTTCATAGCCGGTGGCGATGCCGATCGCCGCCGGCCGCTCGCGCATCACGCCCAGCACCGATTCCGGCAGGCGCAGCAACGCCAGCGTCTTGTTGACGGTGCCGGCGGACATGCCCGTCAATTCGCATATATCTTCCTCTTTCTGGACTTTGCCTTCGTCCAGCAGTTGCCGCCAGGCAATGGCGTTGTCGAGCGCGGACTGGTCGGAGCGCTGCTCGTTGAGCAGGAAGGACAGGCGGTAGAAATCGAGATCGCTGACGTCGCTCTCGATAAAGCATTCCATCTCGAGCTTGCCGGCCGAGGCCAGCGCGCGCTTGCGATAGTGCCCGTCGATCAGGATGTAATGCCCCGGGCGCGCCGGGTCGGGCGTGGCCAAGCCAGGCGTTTTCTGGCCATGCGTGGCGATCGAGGCGGCCCGCTCCTGCACCACGACCGGGTCGTAGATGCGCCGCGCATTGAACGGATTGTCGTGAAGCTGCGCCAGCGGCACCTTCATCAGGACGCGGCCGCCCTCCTTCGCCGGGTCACTTTCAGCGCTGAAAATCGGGCTGACCTCGCGCGAGCGCGCCTGCAACAGTCCGTTCGGATGCTGGGAAATCGCGGCCTCGGCGCGCGCGAAGCGGTCGAGGGAATCGCCCCGCGTCTTCTCCGCCGCCATGCCGGCCAACATGCCGGCCTTGAGGCTCTTCAGTTTTGTCGCCATACCTATTGCTCAATCAAAGACAATACTTCGTCGACCATCAGGTCGACTTCCTGCACCGACTCGCGCGCGCCGGCCACGCCGTGCACGGTACAACCGATCGCCTGGCATTCCCGAAACGCCGAGCGCGAGCCGATCATCGCATTCATCAGCGGCACATCCGCGTCGTCGCCAAGTATCTCGATGGCCTGGCGCGCGATCGATACGCGCCGCTGCACCATGTTGGCCATCACGCGGATCCGCAGCGTTTCATTCTGGACCTGGGCATGCTGAGCCAGCGTCTTGGCGGCCACCGCTGCCCACAAGTCGGGCGGCGAGGGCACGACGGGAATGATCGCCAGATCGGAAATCAGCAGTGCGCTCGACGGCGCGGCCGAATGCACGGCGGGAGGACAGTCCACCACGATGTAGTCGTAATCCTGGACAAACTTGCGGACTTCCCGGTGCATGGCCCCGCCCGAGGGCGCCAGGCCGATCACCGAAGCCGGGAAAGGACGTTCGTCACTGGCCTGCGCCGCCCAGCGGGTTGCCGTGCCCTGCTCGTCCATGTCCACTAGCATGGCGCGCGCGCCGCGCAGGCCCAGCGTGCCCGCGAGGTGCATGCTGACCGTCGTCTTGCCGCATCCGCCCTTTTGGTTGAAGACCGTGATGATTTTAGCTGGCACTTGCGACCTCTCTTTCAGCGCTGAAAGCGCGCGATTAACCCTAGGCGCAACTGTAGACAAAGTGACGTGCCGGCTCAACTGTTTTTTTATTTTATATTTTTAATATAAAATTAGCTGAAACATTCCGCGTTATGGAAATGAAAGATTTCCGCTTGAAATGCGGCATGGAATCCGCCTACATTAGGCATAGTGCGTCTTTCGCCGCACATGACACAACTAGACAAACTGGTTATGATGCCCGCTACAGTCGAGTCAAGTCGTGTCAACCTCGTCGGCATCCGTTCGGTAACTACGAGAACTTAGCGTGCTTGAGCGGTTGTTAGCGTTGTTTGCGTTGTGTACAAGAACTTGCTTCGAAAGGAAATTCACATGGCAACCGGTACGGTCAAATGGTTCAATGAGACCAAGGGCTTTGGCTTCATTACCCCGGACGATGGCGGTGCGGATCTGTTTGCGCACTTCTCGGAAATCCAGGGTTCGGGCTTCAAGACGCTCAAGGATGGTCAGCGCGTCACGTTTGAAGTGAAGCAAGGTCCGAAGGGCTTGCAGGCATCCGCCATCAAGCCGGCCTGATCTCACGAATCAGCCGAAATAGCCGGCTGCACCGGAACCATCATTCCGGTACGGCCAGCAGAGAAAGGGCAAGCGTTCCACGTTTGCCCTTTCTCTTTTTCGCGGCCGGTCATGCCGCGAGTGATGCAATTGCCCCACAGTTGCGGCCGAACCCCATGCGGCAACGCGTCGCAGCGGAAACCGGCGATGCCGGAAAACAAAAACCCGCCGGCCGATGGCGGGCGGGTTCGGCAATTCGCCAGCCGCGGCTCAGGCCAGCTTGCGGACGCTGGTGCGCGACGGCTGCAGGATCAGTGCCTTGGACGAGTCGGCATCCACCTTGGCGCCGGGGTAGACCACCAGCACATCCTTCAGCGCCTTGCGGAACAGCGCGCGGAACTTGCGCTCGCTTTCGGTTTCGGTGCCGAACTGCATTTGCAGCGCTTCCCACGGAATCTCGGTGCGGCGCTGGATGGTGAAGAAACGATAGGTCAGCCAGGAGTAGACGTCGAGCGCGAACGGCGATTGCTTGAGCGCCTTCAGCGCGCGCATGTCGACGGGCACCGGCCGGTTGACCAGCTCGTTGAAGAACGGCTCGGACAGCACCACGAAACTCTCGAACATCGATCCCTGCCCGGGCTGCATCGGGTCCCACCAGGTCGACAACTGGTCGGCCAGCAGATAACCGACCCGGTCGATCGAGAGCGGTTCATGATTGGGATTCTGGTTCTGCGCCGGCGTGGACTTGTTCTGGACGATCGCGATGGTGGCGGAGAACAGTCGGATCATCTGCTGGCGCACCAGCGTCATGGTCCCGCGCTTGCCGCCCGTGGCCATCGGAATGCCCAGGTTGTACATGAACTCCGACAACGAATTGCCCAGCGAGATACGCCGGTCCTCGACCGTCCCGGTAAACTCGCCGCGCTTCTTCTTGGCCATGATTTCCTTGCCGATCCAGGCCAGCATCAGGCGCGGGTAGGAACCGTAGGGATAGCCCAGCGAAACGGTCTCGGACACCAGTTTCTGGCGTCCATTGCTCGCTTTCTCGGATCGTTGCTGCGTGAAGTAGCCGGGCTGGATCATCAGCGAAATATTGCCGCTGGTCCGGGTCCAGACCGGAGGCGCGCCCTTCGGCGCGCGGTACGGAAGCGTGACCTGCACGCTGGCCCGGCTCAGGAAGCCGACCTCGCCGCTCTGCCAGGCATCTTCCCGCTCCATAGCCTGCGCCTCATCGAACAGACGCTGGAATTTCTCGGACGGAACCAGACTGTTCTCGTCGCCGGGAACGATGATGCGGGATGGTTCATGGTCCATGTCGGCTGGGCCATGAGATCCCAGGATGGTCTGGGTGCGTTTGATGGGCATATTGGCGTGCTTCGGAATACACGACTTTTTACGCGAAGCAAACAGCCTTGTCACGCAGAAACAGGTACGGTAGGCGAATTTCCTGTTAGCCCGCTTGTTTTGGGGTAGGTGGGTCTCATGACTGGTTGCGGGGCGGACAGCGGTGGGCAACCCGGCAGGGTTGTCCACGGATGCCCGGACCTCAGCTACCAGTAAACGATAAGCGTATGGGTTAACTACTCGTAAACCGTATACGTGGCTCTCAAGCCATTGATCCGTATACGGAAAAACACCCTCCGCGAACCCGATTCTGCGTGGAACCGTACTCGATTCTGCGAAGTGCTGTACCAGATTCTGCGGTATACCGAACCCGTTTCAGCGCAAAGCGCGAACCGGATTCTGCGGGGATAACTCACTGTTCCCACAGGCTTTTCCACAGCGGCAGGGGCCAAAAGCGTACCTGTTTCTGCGGGCGGGGTGCCGTTTACGTCTCGCGCCGGGGTAAACACGCCTGGCACACGAAGTTACCCCCGCAGAAATGGGTTCGGAGCCGGCTTTTTCACGCCGCCGTTGCGGTGCAGCGTACCCGTTTCTGCGTCATTCGGGCGCCCGGCGTTCCATTTGCGTACCCAATTCTGCGGGCGCCCTGAAGCGACGTGCCGTCGACCCTGACAGTCCCGGCCATGCGTACCCGTTTCTGCGGCGTACCTAAATCTGCGAAAGCATCAATTACTCGGGACCAGGATCGAAGCGTACCCAATTCTGCGAGACATTCCACCATGCATTTCGGTCGCTTCCGTACCCGTTTCTGCGAATGCTTTCCCAAGGGCCGGGTGATGTGGAATTTCCCATTGCCATTATACATAAGCTTTAGCCAAAAAGCGAGTGCTTGCACTCGATATTCCATAGGCTGCAAAAGGGTATACGTCTCCGTACCCATTTCTGCGGGGTAATGGAGCGTGGCCTGGAATGTCGGTGTCGGATGTCGGGACGGCTTCACGATGTGGCGTACCCGTTTCTGCGAACGTTTGCCATGCGATGGCAGGCATCGGGGCGTACCTATTTCTGCGGGCTGTCGCCCGTTTCATTGCCATGCCAAGAAAATGGGATGGCGAAGGTCCGGGAGGAGGGCGGGGGAAACCAGGCGAGGGAGCGCTGGACGGTCGAAATCGCCCCGAAACGCACGCCTGGCGTACCCGTTTCTGCGTGCAGGCGGAAACGGGTGGGGTGCTGCGAATTCGCATTGCGTACCCGTTTCTGCGTTGCACCAATACGTCAGCGGGACGTGCGGTTGCTCGAGCCAGGGAGCTGGTTAGTCACGAAAGGCCGCTGCGCTGGCCGGAAGCGTACCCGTTTCTGCGGGCATATCCGGCCCGGGAGCGATGTGAAAAGCCGGCCTGTGATGGCTTAAGAGGGGCTTTGCGTACCCGTTTCTGCGCATGCGGGGGCCGCGGATTTCGCCGTCCGGCACAGGCGGCCGCGCCGGGCGAAGCCGATGCGTACCCAATTCTGCGAACGCCGAGGCGTGGCTCGAGACAGGGAGACGACACTCCTGCCCGCACGGAAGCGTACCCGTTTCTGCGGAGCAGTCAGCACATCTTCGGGTGGGTCCGGCGGGATGGGGGCGGAGGAAAAGGCGGGCTGCCCTTTGCCGCGCTGGGGGCTTTCGGAACGCGGCAGGAAGCGCGAGCCGTGCCCTGCTACCGATGGCGAGAATCGGCCTCGCCCACCCGCGCAGGGCAAAAAAAACCCCGCCTCGGAAGGCGGGGTTTCTCGACTGGGTCGCACTCCAGGCGGAGTGCCAGTCTACTGCTTACAGCGGCGTGATGTTCGCAGCTTGCAGACCCTTCGGGCCGTTCTTGACTTCGAACGACACGCGTTGGTTTTCCTGCAGCGACTTGAAACCGTCCGCGCGGATTTCAGAGAAGTGTGCGAAGAGATCGTCACCGCCAGCGTCCGGCTTGATGAAACCGAAGCCCTTGGCGTCGTTGAACCATTTAACGATACCGGTTTGCATGGTATTGCTTTTCCTGACAAAAATTTAAAAAGAAACGGATAGCTCACGCATATCCAGCAAAGCAACTCAAGGAAAGGACACCATGGACAACGGAAGTACCATGACGGTGGCTAACGAATGTGCTGTTGCCTCGTCGCTTGAATCTAGCGGGGTTTATACGGTGGATTAGCGCCAGCGTCAAGGTAGGGTGATTCTGGATGCCGGCCCGGATTCACCGCCGGTGCCGGCAAGGCCATCACATATTTTGTATGCCAGCTATTCTCCCCGGCGGCGACCGCCGGGGAGAATATGCCGGACAGTCAGACCAGTAAGACCGTCCGGCCACGCCCCGCCCGCCGCCGGCGTCAGCCCGAAACAAAGCATCGCCACGCAACAGGACAAGAGGAGCCTTCATGCCGACACCGGAACCCATTGGCAGCCGTTCAGCGGTGCCCGCCAGCCCGTCGCTCGCCGAGCGGCTGTTCAGGCTGAGCGAGCACCAGACCGACGTCCGCACCGAGCTGCTGGCCGGGCTGACCACCTTCCTGACGATGGCCTACATCATCTTCGTCAACCCGAGCATCCTGGGCGACGCCGGCATGCCCAAGGACGCGGTGTTCGTGGCCACCTGCGTGGCGGCCGCGATCGGCACCCTGATCATGGGCTTCTACGCCAACTACCCGATCGCGATGGCGCCGGGCATGGGCCTGAATGCCTACTTCGCCTACACCGTGGTCAAGGGCATGGGCTTTCCGTGGGAGGCCGCGCTCGGCGCGGTGTTCATCTCGGGCTGCCTGTTCCTGCTGGTGACGCTGTTGCGCGTGCGCGAGGCGATCGTCAACGGCATCCCGCACTCGATCCGCATCGCCATCACCGCGGGCATCGGGCTGTTCCTCGCCATCGTGGCGCTGAAGAACGCGGGCATCGTGGCGGCCAGCCCGGCCACGCTGGTGACGATCGGCGATCTCCACCGGACGCCGGCCATCCTCGCCATCGTCGGTTTCTTCGCCATCGTCGCGCTCGACCATCTCAAGGTCAAAGGTGCGATCCTGATCGGCATCCTGCTGACCACCGCGCTCAGCTTCGTGGTGGGCGACAACGCCTTCCACGGCGTGTTCTCCGCGCCGCCGTCCATCGCGCCCACGCTGCTCAAGCTCGATATCTCGGCCGCGCTTTCCATCGGCATCATCAACGTGGTGCTGGTGTTCTTCCTGGTGGAACTGTTCGACGCGACCGGCACGCTGATGGGCGTGGCCAACCGCGCGGGCCTGCTCAAGGCCGGCAAGATGGACCGGCTGAACAAGGCGCTGATGGCGGACAGCACGGCCATCATGGCCGGCTCGTTGCTCGGCACCTCGTCCACCACGGCCTACATCGAGAGCGCCTCGGGCGTCCAGGCCGGCGGGCGCACGGGGCTGACGGCAGTGACCGTGGCAGTGCTCTTCCTTGCCTGCCTGTTCATCTCGCCGCTGGCCGGCACGGTGCCCGGTTATGCCACGGCGCCCGCCTTGCTCTACGTCTCCTGCCTCATGCTGCGCGAACTGGTGGACCTGGACTGGTCCGACGCGACCGAAGTCGTGCCGGCCGTGCTGACGGCGCTGGGCATGCCGTTCACCTACTCGGTGGCCAACGGCGTCGCGTTCGGCTTCATCGCCTACGCCGGGCTCAAGCTGCTGACCGGCCGCGCCCGGACCGTTCCGGTCATGGTGTGGATCATCGCCGCGGTGTTCGTCTTCAAGTTCTATTACCTGCCCGGCCACTGATCCGGCCGGCCTCGTCCGGCAGGTCGCGAACGAGAGGCCGGCGAGCCGGGCGTACCCGTTTCTGCGTGGTCCCGATGCGCGCGCTCCGCGCCGCCCGGCGCGATGCCGTACCCGTTTCTGCGTGCCTGAACCGCCGCCGGCGTGCGTGCGTGCAACGCCGACCCGTACCCGTTTCTGCGCACAATGTAAGTGGCTAATTACCTGTCAGGCCAGGCAGTGTATGGGAGCGGGCTCATACTAAAGGATGATATTGGCGTGAGTCCCCATACTGAGGGCTGGACAAACCGCCGCAAATGCACTGAACTAGAGTCGTGGCAAATAGCGGGGCGCTTCAAGGCGCCCCTTCTTGACTCCGGCGTTCCGGAGTGGCGCCGTCTGGCGCAACGCATTATCTGGAATAACCACAGAAAGAAGAGTCCGCCGTCGGCAGAACGGGCAAGGACTGAATGGCCGACCAGACCATCGTCCAGATGGCTTCGCCACCACGAAGGGAGCATGCGGATACACGCATGCCTCGACAAGAAAGCAAATAACAAGATGAAAGATAAGTGGTAATCGCGAACGTGTAGTGCCGGGGGTGTTGTTCAACGGGGATCACATCATGAATGCAGGAGAAATCCGGCGACCCGCTATGGGGCCCATCAGCGAGTCCGCCAGTCTTTCCATTCATCGCGCCTGGGCAGCCCTCGGAGAGGCTGCCGCCGAAACGCCGCGCCGACATCGCATCGCCGAGCGCACCGATCCGGCCGCCAGCGCCGTCGAAGCCTTCCTCAGCCAGGATGGCGCGCTGCCGTCCCACGTGCGCGCCGCCATCGAACAGCTGCTGCAGCGCCAGCGTTCGCTCGAGGGCGAGCTTTCGCGCCAGCGCTCGCTGCTCCAGGAATGGATCCTTAGCCAGCTTACCTACAAGACGCTCTACTACCGATACTCCGGCCAGTCCCCCGAGGCGCCGCGCGGCGAACTGCTGCGCGAGAAAGACCAGGTGCGCCGGCGCATCCGCGAGCAGCTCCAGGCCGGTGGCGAGCACGACGCCATCCTCGGCGAGCAGTCCCGCAGTCTGTCCAGGCCGTAATGCCCACGTTGCGCATGGGGGACCTCCCCCAACCGCCCCGGCTTGGCCACGCGCAAAGCCCGCACCTCAGCGAGGCCGCCGCGCAAGCCCGGGTAGCCAAGATGCCCAACGGCAGGGAGAACGCTATGGACCGACTGTGCAAGGTGGCGACACGCACCGCACAGGTGCTGGTCGTGTCGCGCCATGAACCCTATGGATTCGATCCGGCCCAGTTCGGGTCTGGCTGGGAGATTCGCCACATCCAGCAGATCCGCGACCTGAGCCGCGTGGTGCGGGGCAGCGCGCCGATGGCCGGCGTGCTCGATCTCGAAAGCGAGTACAGCGACGCCGAGCTCGCGCAGCTCGAGCAGAGCCTGCAATACCTGCACGTGATGTGGGTGGCGATCACCTCCTCGCGCATGCTCGAGGACGAGCGCGTGCGCCGGCTGATCCGCGACTACTGCGTGGACTACGTGCGCACGCCGTTCTCGTTCAGCGAGCTGCTCTACACGCTCAAGCATGCGCACGGCATGGCGTGCCTGCACGGCGCGCGCAGCCACGAGCTGATCGGGCATGGCCCGATGATCGGCGAATGCGCGGCCATGCGCGCGATGTTCCGCTCGCTGGCCAAGGTGGCGCACAACGAGGCGCCGGTCTTCATCTCCGGCGAATCAGGCACCGGCAAGGAGCTGGCGGCGCAGGCCGTGCACGAGGCGTCGAGCCGGCGCAAGGGACCGTTCGTGGCCATCAACTGCGGCGCGATTCCGCCGCACCTGGTGCAGTCCGAGCTGTTCGGCTACGAGAAGGGCGCGTTCACCGGCGCCAACCAGCGCAAGATCGGCTGGATCGAGCAGGCGCAGGGCGGCACGCTGTTCCTCGACGAAATCGGCGACCTGCCGCTGGAGAGCCAGGTCGCGCTGCTGCGCTTCCTGCAGCAAGGCACCATCACCCGGCTCGGCGGGCACCAGTCGATTCCGCTGGACCTGCGCATCATCTCGGCCACGCACGTGGACCTGGTGGCGGCGCAGGCCGACGGGCGCTTCCGCTCCGACCTGTTCCACCGGCTGTGCGTGCTGACCTTGTCGATCCCGCCGCTGCGCGAGCGCGGCGAGGACATCCTGCTGCTGGCCAACGCGGTGCTCGCCGAGCACGGGCACGAGGCGCACCGGCGCATCCGCGGCTTCTCGCCGTGCTCCACGCAGGCGATGATGCAGTACGAATGGCCCGGCAACGTGCGCGAGCTGATCAACCGGGTGCGGCGCGCCATCGTGATGACGGACAACCGCAAGATCACCGCGGAAGACCTGCAGCTGCACGGCGGCACCGATACCCCGCGCAAGACGCTCGACGCCATCCGCGAGGAAGCCGAGCGCGAGGCGATCCGCACCGTGATGGCGAGCCACGGCTTCCACGTGGTGCCCGCCGCGCGCGAGCTCAACGTCTCGCGGGTCACGCTCTACCGGCTGATGCACAAGCACAACATCCGCATCGAGGCGAGGCCGGGGGCGGGGGAATAGCGGGCTGCGGGCGACGGAGATCAGGCGGGCTGCGGTGCGCGTACAGGTCGCCGACAACATTTGCTTGCCGCTTGTGGTCTCCCCTCTCCCATTTCATGGGAGAGGGGAGCAAACCCTCAGCGACAGGCGCCGCCTGCCGTCTGCAATCCCGCCGCGCCGGGGCCCCGTTTTTTCTCTCCCGTCCCATCTCCTCAGAACGTATAAGGAAACCGCAGCGACACCGTATAGTTCGGCGCGTCCGGCGTCAGCCCGATGCCGAACGCGGTGCTCACCGACAGCCCCTTGGTGATGACGTGGTTGAAGCCGAACGTCATGGTCGCCACGTTGGCGCGGCTGCCGACCACCGTCTGCGTCACGCCCGCGGTCGTGACCTGCGTGCTGCCCGACAGCGCCGCGTTGAAGGCCAGCGACATCGAGGTGCGGTCGTTGAGCGCGAGCGCCAGGCCGCCGCCGAAGCCGATGGTGTCGCCGAGCTTCACGTCGGCCGGCGCGGCCTCGCCCTGCACGGACGAGATGTCGCTCACGGAGCGCCTGATGTTGTAGGTGTAGCTGGCATTGGCGAACAGCACCACCGGGTCGTAGGTCTTGAGCACCGACAGGCCCGCCGTGACCGCCCACACGCCGTTGCCGGTCGGCAGTTGCGCGGCGACGTTGAGGTTGTTGTTGTTCGGGTCGGCCGACACCAGCTTGATGCCGAACGGCGAGCGCCCGGTGGGCGCGCGCACGCGCACGCTGCCCACCACGTCCGGCGCCGCGCCGCTCTCGCGCAGGAACTGGTAGTACACGCCCATGCTGATGTCGCCCAGCGCCGTGGTGCTGAGCGTGGCGTCGGACAGGCTGGCAGCGGAGCCGCCCGCGCCACCCGAGATGAAGTTGGTGTTGCGGTACGTCACCGGCAGGTCGAAGTCCATCGACATGCGGTCGGTCAGGCCATAGCGGAAGATGGTGTCGTAGGTGAGCGTGTGCGACTTGGTCTGGTTCAGGTTGATGGTGCCGAGGAAGATCGCGTCGAGCGCGAGAAAGCCCGAGAGCGACAGCGCGCGCCGGTCGTAGTAGCTGTAGACGAAGCCGCTGTCGATGGTCAGGCGCCGCTCGAACAGCGGCGCGTGCTCGGTCTGGTAGACCAGGTCCTTGCTCTGCACGCGCGCCTGCTGCTGCGTCGCGCGCGCGTCGGAACCCACCACCGGCGTGCCGGCGCCGCCGGCGAGGTTGCCGGGCGCGGCCGGCGCGGCGTCCTGTGCCAGGGAGGGAACGCCCGCAGCGGCCATGCCGCCGCCGGCGTTCCCCTCGGCACTGCTCCCCGTTTCCCCGGTTCTCCCCGTTCCCTCCACGACCCCCCGGCCGCGCGCCCCGGCCATTTCCAGCTCGTCCAGGCGCCGCTCGAGAGTCCTGATGGTCTGCTCCTGCTGCTCGACCAGTCTTGTCAATCGTTCGATCCGCTCGTCCGCGCCCGGCGCCTGGGCACCGACCTGCCCGCACGCGCCGGTGGAGAGCAGGGTTCCCGCCAGGGTTCCCAGCACAGCGAATTCGGTCTTCATCTTTCCCCCCGGAAATCTGAACACGCGTCAAGCGGGTGCGCCACCCCCGCATGCAGCGATTATCGTCGCATCGATGCGATCGCCGCCAGTGCGTCCCGCATGCTCGTTTGCGTCAGTTGCCGGTTCGTCAGTTGCTGCACTTGCAGCGTGATGTTGGTGAGATTGAGCACCTGCTGCGCGTCGCCGGTGACGCGCGCGGCCTGCATCAGGCCGCCACCCTGCGCGTTCTGCGTCGCGCTGCCGGCCGCCGACAGGATCGCCACCGAGACCCCGCCGCCGGGGCTCACCGCCGCGCTGGCCGTCATGCCGTTGGCCTGCGCCACCTGCGGCGCGGTGCCGTTGCCGCCGGCCGCCGGCGCCGCGAGCGGCGCGGTCTGCGTGGTGATGGTGCTGACGTTGCGCACCGAGTTGCCGTCACCCGCGATCTGCGTCACCTGTCCCACGCCCGCGGCCTGCACCGCAGCGCTGGCCACGCCGCCGTTGCCCTGCACCGCGCCGCCGCCCAGGCTCTGCACGCGCGCCGACAGGCTCGCGCTGGCCTGCGCCGCCGCCGCGCCCGCGGCCAGGTTGGCCGCCGCCACGCGCGCGGTGGCGGTGGCGACCGCGCTGTCGTTCTGCCAGCGCGACACCATTTCCACCATGAAGCCGCTGACCAGGCTGGCCCCGAGGTACTTGCCGCGCGCGCCCGCCAGTTCGTCGTCGGCAACCGGCTCCACCCGCGCCGCCGCGCCGACGATGGCGGCCGCGTCGTCGGCGGCCGAAACCGCCCGCGCCGCC
>NZ_AQPL01000295.1:0-26648 GCF_000395345.1 Cupriavidus sp. WS
CCCGCGCCGCCGGCGCGGCAGCCATCGCCGCGCCGGCGGCGCAGGTCAGGCAGAACAGGCGCAGCGCGGTGGCCATGTCAGAAATAGTCCATGCGGATCAGGCCGAAATCGAGCGCGGCCGGCACCATGCCGCCGGCCAGCGCGGCGTTGGTCCGCTCGCGCAGGGCCGGCGCGGTGAAGTCCAGCAGCGGCGAGTTCGCATCGAACGGGCGGCCCACGATGGCGAACACCAGCCCGTTCCAGTTGGCGGCGAAATCCTCTTCCCTGATGATGCGGTTGCCCAGCGCCGGGTCGGCCACGAACACGCGCCCGTCGATGGCCCTGCGCACCACCACGAAGTGCAGGTAGCCGTTGACGTCGAGCAGCGTGATGACCGGGATCCGAAGCTGGCGCAGCGCGCCGTAGTCCACGCGGAAGCCCCGTCCGCGCAGCCCCAGCGTCTCCACGTAGTTGCGCATGTCGAGCATGGAGAAGCCGTTCTTGAGCACGGTGTCGGCATCGGAGATGCGCAGCATGTCCTCCACGATCTTCGGCTCGGCGAGGTCGAAGCCGTAACCGTAGCGCAACAGCGTGCCCACCGCCGCCGCGCCGCAACTGAAGTCGAGCTGCTGGCGCATCACGTTCTGGTAGCGCATCTCCAGCATGCTCCTGACCGGCTTCCTGAGCATGGCCTGGCCATCGAGGTTGATGGTCATCGTGCCCTGCCCGCTGGCGCCGCAGGCGGCGGCCAGCAGCAGGCATGCCCCGGTCACGCGAAATAGCGCGCGCATCTCGTTTCCTCCCTCGGGCGGGATGAGCCGGTACCCCCCGGTGCCCGGCTCCGCCGCCGCGTCTTTCCGTACCGCGGCCGCAATGCGGCCATGCCGCGGCGCCGCGCTCAGTGCGTCGCCGTGGAAATGGCGAGGCCGTTGCTCTGCGCGTTGCCGGCGCCGGCGGAGATGTTCACGCCGATGTTGCCCACCGCGTTGGCCAGCGCGCCGCCGGCCAGCGAGGCCGTGTTGCTCGGCCGGCAGCCGCACATCGACAGGTCGTTGCCGTAGGTGGACTGGTCGTTGGACGCGCTCGCCTTGGCCAGCACGCCGACCGGCTGCCCGCCGCGGCCGGTGCCGCCGCCGGTGTTGACCGAGGCCGCCAGCGCATTGCTCTGCAGGTTGCCGGCGCCGGCGGCGATGTTCACGCCGACGTTGCCCCTGGCGCCGGCGAGCATGCCGTCGCCCAGGGTGGCGCTGTTGGCGGCGCCGGCCATGCGCACGCCGTTGCCGCCGGTCTTCTGGCTGGAGAACACCTGCGCGGAGGCGAACACGTCGGCGGCGTCGATGCTCGCCAGCGCGGCCTGGTTGGACTGGCTGTTGCCGGCGCCGGCGGAGACGTTCACGCCGATATTGCCCTGCGCGTTGACCAGCGCGCTGCCGCCGCCGGACGCGGCATTATTCGACGGGCCGATGCGCACGCCGTTGCCGCGCGCGCTCTGCTGGCTGTCGACCACCGCGCCCGATTCGGACTTGAAGCGGATGTCGCCCCAGGCAAAGCCGAAGCCGCGCACGTAGATGTCGTTGCTGATGGCGGTCTGGTTGAAGATGTCGGCCTCGTCGGGACGATCGAAGTAGCTGAACCCGCCCGCGAACGCACTGGTGGAAAGCGCGGCCATCGCTGCGATGGCGAGCATTCTCGTTTTCATGATCTTCTCCTTCCCTTGCTAGAAAAAAGTGCCCGCCGGGGGACGGAGCACAAAAACGTTGGACGAGACGTTCCCCGATCCCGCCGTCTGGTTCAGCTGCACCAGGCCGCTGGCGTTGCGGTAGGCATCCGGCTGGATGACTGCCTCGCGCGGTCCCGGTGCGCGGCCCGCTGAACCCGGGCGGCTCCCGCCTGCCGATGCGGCGGCCAGCAGGCCGTCCGAGATCGCCTCGATCCTCACCGCGGCGGACGGCGCCAGCACCGCCGCGTTGCTCTGCAGGTTGCCGTTGCCGCTGGCCACGTTGGCCGCGATCAGCCCGCTGGCGCCGGCAAACGCGCCGCCGCCGATCTGGCTGGCGGCGCCGGCCGCGGGCGCGGTGGCGCCGGCACGTTGCATCGATTGCACCGCGGCGGCGGCGGTGGAGATCGCGGCCTGGTTGCTCTGCGCGTTGCCGCTGCCCGCGGCCACGTTGACGGCGGCGCGCCCGGCCACGCCGGCCAGCGCGCCCGGACCGATGCCGGTGTTATCCGCGCTCGCCACCTGCGCGCCCGCCACCTGCGCGTGCGCCGGCATGCCGCCCAGCGCGAGCACGGCGCAGGCGATGGCGCGCGCCGGTGTCATGGCCGCAGTCCCGTGGCCAGCGGCGCGAGCCCGCGCAGCAAGGCGCCGCTCGCGCCGCCGGTGGCCTGCGTTACCTGCCCGGCAATGCCGCCCGCGACGCCGGCGATGGTGACGCCCGCGGCCAGCCCTTCGGCCTGGGCCGGCAGGCCGGCGCGGCGCGCAGGCACCGCCTGGCCGGCAGAGGGCGCGGCGCCGCCCGCGGCGCTGCGGCCCACCGCGGCAGCGAGGTCGCTGTCGGTCAGGTCGCTCGCCACGGCGGCGGCGGATTGCTGGAAGCGCTGGGACGGAAACGGCTCGACAGCGGCGGCTATCGGCATGTCCCCCTGCGGAATGCCGCGATAGGCAATACGCGGCTCGACGCTGCGCAGAACGACGATGTCGCCTGTGCCGGCAATCGCGCAGAGGGGAGCAAGGGCGGCGACAAAAGCTGCAACACCGACGGCGCGGGCCGCGCCAGCCGATGCGATCGCCTTCGTGCCGTCATACGCGCAGGCGGCTGACGCATGGCAGAACTCACTCCCGCGTTGTAGGACTCGTCGCGTCATTTTTTTATGTCTCCCTGCCGGGCACAGAGCGACAAGCATGCCAATCCGCGCAAAGCCAGCACCGGGGCCGGTTTGCGGGCGGCGCGGAAGCACGCGGGGAGGTTCCCCCCGAACGGGGGGACGCTTTGGTTGCGGTACTGAAACATGCCGCCGGCCGCGCCGGCGGCGGCTTTCGGCGGCCGATCGCCCGCGCGGCTTGCCGTGTCCGGCAAGGAGTCCGCCCGCGCGGGGCCGCGCTGGCGGCCCGGCGTTGGTTGCAGGGCTGTAACAGGCGCGCCGGCGGCCGGCGCGCACGGTGGCCGACCGTTTCATTCACGCAGAAACGGGTACGCCGGACGCTTGCGGAGGGTGCGTGAAGTGGCGCGGGCGCGGGGATGGCACGCGGGGCAACGGCGATGTCCGCGCCGCCATCGCGCCCCGCGCATGCCGTGCCGCGGCGTGGATGCGCGGCGCGCCTAGCGTGCCGGCGCGGCGCTGGCCTGCTCGGCCATGCCGCCGGAGATCGGCTTCGGGCCCGGCTGGCTGCGCTCGCAGCCGGTGGCGGCAAGCACGCCGAGCGCCAGGAAGACGGCAATGCCGAGGCAGTGCGCGGTGGTCCGGTTCATGGTGCCTCCTTCTGACTGGGTTCGGGAAAGACGGCCGGAAGGACGGCGGCCGGCGTGGCCGCCGCCCGCCTGCCTTCCGGTTCCAGTCTAGCCGCTGGCGCGCTGCGCGCGCGCTTGGGCAAAGCGCGCGGGCGGCTGTATCATGGACTTTCGGCCACATGCAAAAACGGGAGAGGCCTTGCCGGAGTCTCATCATGTTGCGCTATGCCGTGCTTTTCTTCGTGGTCGCCGTGATTGCCGCGCTGTTCGGCTTCGGCGGCCTTTCCGCCGGGGCGGCCCAGGTAGCCAAGCTGCTCTTCATCGTCTTCCTTGTGCTGTTCGCGGTGTCGCTCGTCTGGGGCCTGCGCAAGGAGCGCTAACCATGCCGGCGTAGCCCGTGCCGTCCTCATGGCCACCTCCCCGCCGGACCCGCGCGTGAATCCCGCCGATGCGCCCCGCCGCCCCCTGGACGCCGATGCGCCCCGGCCGCGCCCGGGCCGCTGGCTGCCCGACCGCCACACCGCCGCGCGCACCGCCAGCGTGGTGGGGGCCTCGGTCCGCGCCTGGGTGGCCCACCGCGCCGCCAGCAAGGGCGCGGCGCTGTCGTTCTACATGCTGTTCTCGCTCGCGCCGATCCTGGTGCTGGTGATCTCCATCGCCGGCATCTTCTTCGGCGCCGAGGCCGCGCGCGGCGAGATCTTCGCCCAGATCGACGGCCTGGTCGGCGCGCAGGGCGCGGCCGCCATCCAGGAGATCCTGGCCGCCACCCACCGCGCCGGCGGCGGCGGGCTGGCCGCCGCCATCGCCACCGGCATCCTGTTCGTCGGCGCCACCAGCGCCTTCGCCGAGCTCAAGGGCAGCCTGGACGAGATCTGGGCCGCGCCGGCGCCGCAGGGCGCGGGCTGGCAGCAATTGCTGCGCGCGCGGCTGCTGTCGTTCAGCCTGGTGCTGGTGCTGGCCTTCATGCTGCTGGTGTCGCTGATCGTCAACGCCGCGCTGGCCGTGGTGGACCGCTTCTGGGGCCAGATGTGGACGCAGTCCTGGTTCGCGCCGGTGGCCGACGTGCTCTCCACCGCGTTTTCGTTCGGCGTGGTCACGCTGCTGTTCGCGGTGATCTTCAAGATGCTGCCCAATGCGCGCATCGCGTGGCGCGACGTCATCATGGGCGCCGTCATCACCGCGTTGCTGTTCGCCGCAGGCAAGCGGCTGATCGGCCTGTACCTCGGCAACAGCGCGGTGGCGTCTTCCTACGGCGCGGCCGGCTCGGTCGTCGCGCTGATGCTGTGGGTGTATTACTCGGCGCAAATCTTCTTCTTCGGGGCCGAGCTGACGCGTCAGTACGCGCTGCAATTCGGCAGCCTGCGCGGCCAGGGCGCGGGCGCGCAGGCCGCGCCGCGCGCGGCCGCGCCCGCGAACCGGTAAAATACCGCCCGATTCCCTTCGTGCATGCCCGCAGTGCCCGGCGCCCCGACCTCGAGCTGATGGTCCCGCCGGCCCCTGGCGCCGGCCCGCTGCGCCCCGGGCCTTTCCATCTTCCGTTTGCAGAATCCACCGCCGTGAGCTCGCTCGTATCCGAAATTGCGCGTCGTCGCACCTTTGCCATCATTTCGCACCCTGACGCGGGTAAGACGACCCTGACCGAAAAACTGCTGTGGTTCGGCGGCGCCATCCAGGTCGCCGGCGAAGTGCGCGCGCGCAAGGCCGACCGCCACGCCACCTCCGACTGGATGGAGCTGGAAAAGCAGCGCGGCATCTCGGTGACTTCGTCGGTGATGCAGTTCCCGTACCGCGAGAACATCGTCAACCTGCTCGACACCCCGGGCCACGAAGACTTCTCCGAGGACACCTACCGCACGCTGACCGCGGTGGACTCCGCGGTGATGGTGATCGACTCGGTCAACGGCGTGGAAGCGCAGACCATCAAGCTGCTCAACGTCTGCCGCCTGCGCGACACGCCCATCCTCACCTTCATCAACAAGCTCGACCGCGAAGGCCGCTCGCCGATCGAGCTGCTCGACGAAATCGAAGACGTGCTGCAGATGCAGTGCGCGCCGATGACGTGGCCGATCGGCATGGGCAAGTCCTTCCGCGGCGTGTACCACCTGATCGACGACCGCGTGCAACTGTTCGACCCGCACGGCGAGAAGGGCACCTCCGCGATGGTCGACGGGCTCGACAACCCCGAGCTCGACCGCGTGCTGGGCAGCCAGGCCGAGGAGCTGCGCATCGAGATCGAACTGGTGCGCGGCGCCTCGCATGCGTTCGACAAGGACGCGTTCCTCGCCGGCAAGCAGACCCCGGTCTACTTCGGCTCGGCCATCAACAACTTCGGCGTGCAGTCGCTGCTCGACGCGCTGTGCGAGCTCGCTCCGCCACCGCAGGCGCGCAACACCGAGACCCGCGTGGTGGAGCCGGACGAGCCCAGGTTCACCGGCTTCGTGTTCAAGATCCAGGCCAACATGGACCCGCGCCACCGCGACCGCATCGCCTTCGTGCGCGTGTGCTCGGGCCGCTTCGAGCGCGGCATGAAGCTGCTGCACGTGTCCACCGGCAAGACGGTCGCCATCAACAACGCCATCACCTTCATGGCGCAGGACCGCAACACCACCGAGGAAGCGTATTCGGGCGACATCATCGGCGTGCCCAACCACGGCACCATCCGCCTGGGCGACGTGTTCACCGAGGGCGAGCCGCTCAAGTTCACCGGCATCCCCTCGTTCGCGCCCGAGTTCTTCCGCCGCGCGCGCCTGAACAACCCGCTCAAGGTCAAGCAGCTGCAGAAGGGCCTGCAGCAGCTGGCCGAGGAAGGCGCCACGCAGATGTTCCGCCCGATCGCCTCCAACGACCTCGTGCTGGGCGCCGTGGGCATCCTGCAGTTCGACGTGGTGGCGCACCGGCTCGAGCACGAATACGGCGTCGACGCGATCTTCGAATCGCACGAATGCGCCACCGCGCGCTGGCTCAAGGGCGACCCGGCCGAGATCGAGAAGCTGATCGAGAAGGCCGGCCACAACGTCGCGCTCGACGGCGCCGGCGACCACGTCTACCTCGCGCCGAGCATGGTCAACCTGCGCCTGACGCAGGAGCGCTTCCCGAAGGTGGAGTTCCGCGAGACGCGCGAGATCGTCTGACGTTCCGCGCGCGCAGGCTGTCGCGGTGTCGCGGCTTGCGCTGGCGGAAGTGGGTCTGGGGGCGGTCCGGTCGCCGCCGCAGGGCACGTCGCAGGTGCCGATACCGTCACTGCGGCGCTATTGTGTCAGATTCGATACATAGAACTTGCCGCATGCGGCTGCATGCGGCGGCCCGCTCGGATAGAATCCAAAGCTTGCGGAATCAAGCATCAGGCCAGACAGGAGGCCCGCTCCCAGGCTCGTTTCAGGGAAAAGGGCAGCTTCAGGCGCTTTTTTACGTTCCGCCGCGTGGGGCCTTGCTGCGTGCCCCGCCGACTTTCCCGTCCTTGCCGCCATCCATGTCGACCCCTGCCACCATTCCGGCCGCCGAGCCGGATTCCGTTTTTCGCGACCCTTCGTTCCGGCTGTTCTGGTTTGCCCGCCTGTGCACCACGATCGGCTACCAGATCTTCACGGTGGCGGTGGGCTGGCAGATCTACGACCTCACCCGCGATCCCTTCATGCTCGGCATGGTGGGGCTGGTGCAGTTCCTGCCCTCGGTGGTCCTGCTGCTGATGTCCGGCCACGTGGCCGACCGCTTCGACCGGCGCGTGATCGTGCGCTCGTGCCAGACGCTGGAAGCGCTGATCGCGGTCTCGATGGCGGTGGCCAGCCTCAAGGGCTGGATCACGCGCGAGCACATCTTCGTCTTTGTGGCCCTGATCGGCGCCACCCGCGCCTTCGAGACGCCCACGCTGCAGGCGCTGCTGCCCAGCGTGGTCACGGCGCGCCAGTTGCCGCGCGCGGTGGCCATGTCGAGCTCGGCCGTGCAGACCGCCATCATCATCGGCCCGGCCCTGGGCGGCTTCGCCTACGTGGCCGGCCCCGGCGTGGTCTACGCCATCAGCGCCACGCTGTTCGCCATCGCCGCCTGCCTGGTGAGCGCGCTCAAGCTGCGCCAGCTCGTGCAGCGCAACAACACGCCGGTCAGCGTTGCCACGCTGTTCGCGGGCATCGCCTACATCCGCAGCCGGCCGGTGCTGCTCGGCGCCATCTCGCTAGACCTGTTCGCCGTGCTGCTGGGGGGCGCCACCGCGCTGCTGCCGATCTACGCGCGCGACATCCTGCACACCGGCCCGTGGGGCCTCGGCCTGCTGCGCTCGTCGCCGGCCATCGGCGCGCTGACCACGGCGCTGTGGCTGGCGCACCATCCGATGAACCGGCGCGTGGGCCGCATCATGTTCGGCGCGGTGGCGGTGTTCGGCGTCGCCACGATGGTGTTCGGCGTCTCGCGCTGGCTGCCGCTGTCGATGGTGGCGCTGGTCATGCTCGGCGCCTCCGACATGATCAGCGTGGTGGTGCGTTCCACGCTGGTCCAGCTCGACACGCCCGACGACATGCGCGGGCGCGTGGGCGCGGTCAACTCGGTCTTCATCGGCGCGTCCAATCAGCTGGGCGAGTTCGAGTCGGGCGTCACGGCGGCGCTGCTCGGGCCGGTCGGCGCGGTGCTGCTGGGCGGCCTGGGCACGCTGGTGGTGGTGGCGGTATGGATGCGCCTGTTCCCCTCGCTCGCCGAGCGCGACCGCCTGCACGACCATCCCGTGGCCGCCTGAGCCGGCCGCCGCGGGCTCTTGGCACGGCGCCGCGCGCCGTGCCGCGCATCCCTTTCGAATCCCCTCCGAATCCCTTCCAGACGCGAAAGCGTACCCGTTTCTGCGTGCCGCCGGTCCCATGCGGCGGCGCTGCCGCGAATGCCCGCGGGCATCCGGCCCGCACGCCATCGGCCTGACCTCCGGCGACATTTTTCGACGCGGCGCCAGCCCTTGCGCGACAAGGGCTGGCGCTGGCTGGCGCTATTTCGCGCGCGCCTCGCGCGGCCGCGCGCGGGGAACCTCACTGCCGCGCTTCTGTCCTGAATACATCCGCAATATCGAGCCATTGCCGGTGATTGTCCGACATCCGGTCGGGCCATCGCGGGCAGGTCCCGGTGCCGCGCCGCGCGAAACCGGCGCGCCGTGGCGCCGGGTTTGCGCCCGGGTTTGCGCGCTGTCGGGGCACGCAGAAACGGGTACGCCCGGCGCGTTCCCATTGCGCTTCGCCTTGTCCTGATCTTTGTCCTTGTCCTTGTTTTCTCCGCCGGAGCCGATCGCCATGAACCTCAACTTCATCGACCCGCAGAAGCTGGAAGCTGCCGGCACCTACCTCGCGCAGCTCGCCGTGCAGCAGGGCCTGAACTGCATCGCCGCCATCGTCATCCTGATCCTGGGCTGGTGGATCTCCGGGCGCGCCCGCGCGGCCATCCTGCACGCCTTCGACCGGCCGAGCGTGGACGCCACGCTGCGCCCGATGCTGGCCAGCGTCACGCAATGGATCGTGCGCGTGCTGACCGTGGTGCTGGTGCTGTCGCAGTTCGGCGTGCAGACCGCGAGCATCGTCGCCATGCTCGGCGCGGCCGGCCTGGCCATCGGGCTGGCGCTGCAGGGCACGCTGCAGAACATCGCCGCCGGCATCATGCTGGTGCTGCTGCGGCCGTTCCGCGTGGGCCAGTACATCGACGCGCAGGGCGTGGCCGGCACCGTGCGCGAGACCGGCCTGTTCATGACCGAGCTGACCACCTTCGACGGCGTCTGCCTGCGCGTGCCCAACGGCAAGATCTGGGGCAGCGCCATCACCAACTACAGCGAGAACCCCACGCGCCGGCTCGACATCGAAGTCACCGTCACCTTCGGCGCCGACATCCAGGCCGCGCTCGACGCGCTGCGCGCCATGCTCGCGGCGGACAAGCGCGTGCTGCCCGAACCCGCGGCCGAAGTCATGGTGGTCAACTATGCCGCGCAGGGCGTCACGCTCAACGTGCGCTGCTGGACCACTGCCGGCGACTACTGGAACGTGCGCTTCGCCTTCTACCAGCGCATCAAGCCGGCGCTCGAAGCGGCCGGCTGCCCGCTCGCCGTGCCGGTGCAGGAAGTGCGCGTGCCGGACGGCGCCCGGCCCGAGCCCGCGGCGCTGTCCGCGGCCCAGCGCCTGAGCTGACGCGGGCCCCGCCATACGGCACCGCGGCGCGCCACGCCCGCCGCCGTCAGCCCTCGTCGGCAAACAGCGCGCACGCGCCTTCTTCCGCCGAGCCGACGTGCTTGCGGAAGCCGCCGAACAGGTCGCGCCCCACGCCGTGCCGGTTGGCCGACAGGTCCGGCGGCGTGATGTCGCGCGCGTCCCATTCGGCCTGCGGCACCATCACCGCCAGCACGCCCGCATGCGCGTCCACGCGCATCGGGTCGCCGTCGCGCACGCGCGCGATGCCGCCGCCGTTCAGCGCCTCGGGACAGACGTGGATGGCCGCCGGCACCTTGCCCGAGGCGCCCGACATGCGGCCGTCCGTCACCAGCGCCACGCGAAAGCCGCGCCCCTGCAGCACGGTCAGCGTGGGCGTGAGCTTGTGCAGCTCGGGCATGCCGCAGGCGGCCGGCCCCTGCCACGGCAGCACCGCGACGAAATCGCGCTCCAGCTCGCCGCGCTTGAACGCATCGATCAGCGCGTCCTGCGTGTGGAACACCAGCGCCGGCGCCTCCACCACGTGGTGCTCGGGCTTGACCGCGGAGATCTTGAGCACGGCGCGGCCGATATTGCCGTCGAGCAGCTTGATGCCGCCTTCGGGCGCGAACGGCCGCGCCGCGGCGCGCACGATGCTGTCGTCCAGCGGCGCGGCGGGCCCGTCGATCCACACCAGTCTGCCGTCGCGCAGGACCGGCTCGCGCGTGTAGTCGGCCAGCCCCTTGCCCGCCACCGTGGTCACGTCGTCGTGCAGCAGGCCCAGCGACAGCAGCCCGCGGATCACCACCGGCAGGCCGCCGGCGGCCTGGAACTGGTTCACGTCGGCGCTGCCGTTCGGGTACACGCGCGCCAGCAGCGGCACCACTTCCGAGAGCTCGGCGAAATCGTCCCAGCCCAGCACGATGCCCGCCACGCGCGCCATCGCCACCAGGTGCAGCGTGTGGTTGGTGGAGCCGCCGGTGGCCAGCAGCCCCACGATGCCGTTGACGAAGGCGCGCTCGTCGAGCACGTCGGCCACCGGCGTGTAGCGCTCGCCGCCGTGCACGAGGCGCAGCGCCTGACGCGCGGCTTCGCGCGTGAGCGCCTCGCGCAGCGGCGTGCCGGGATTGACGAAGGCGGTGCCGGGCAGATGCAGGCCCATCATCTCCATCAGCATCTGGTTGGAGTTCGCGGTGCCGTAGAAGGTGCAGGTGCCGGGGCCGTGATATGACTTGCTCTCGGCCTCGAGCAGCTCCGCGCGGCCGATCTTGCCCTCGGCGTATTGCTGGCGGATGCGCGCCTTTTCCTCGTTGCCGATGCCGGTGGTCATGGGCCCGGCCGGCACGAACACCGCGGGCAGGTGGCCGAACGACAGCGCGCCCATCACCAGCCCCGGCACGATCTTGTCGCACACGCCCAGGTACAGCGCGCCGTCGAACATCTGGTGCGACAGCGCCACCGCCGCCGACAGCGCGATCACGTCGCGCGAGAACAGCGACAGGTCCATGCCGTCCTGGCCCTGCGTCACGCCATCGCACATGGCCGGCGTGCCGCCGGCGAACTGCGCGGTGCCGCCCGCTTCGAGCGCGGCCTCCTTGAGCCATTGCGGATATGCCGCCAGCGGCTGGTGCGCGGACAGCATGTCGTTGTAGGACGAGACGATGGCGAGGTTGGGCCGCTCCTGCGCCTTGAGCCGGATCCTGGCCTGCTCGGGCATGGCCGCCACGCCGTGCGCGAGGTTGGTACAGGACAGGTGCGCGCGTTCCACCTTCTGTCCGGCCAGCGCGCGCGTGCGCGCCAGGTAGGCCTGGCGGGTGGCGGCGCTGCGCGCGACGATGCGGGCGGTGACCCGTTCCAGGACGGGATGGCTTGGCATGGGGATCTCCTGCGGGGTGTCCTCGGCTTCCAGCCTAGTGCACTTTGCCGGGCGCTGCACGCATGCCACGCGCCCTGCACGTTTCATGCAACGGTGCTAGACTGCGCGCCAATCTCTGGAGTCCGGACAACATGAAACAAGCAGCCCGACGCACCGCCGCGCCCTTCGCAGGGTTTGCCGCGTTTGCCGCGGCACCGCACGGTGATCGCGTGCTGCTGGCCATTCACGTCTAGTCTTCCGAGCGTCGCGCCCGGAAGGCTGGCAGGCCGCTCCGGGGAACGCGAAGCATGCACAAACCCCGGACGGCCCCGCAGGCCCGCCGGGGTTTTGTTTTTGCACTTCGCCACCATCTCACACGCCATGCGTACCTACGACAAGCTGATCGCCACGATTCAAACCGGCCAAGGGAACGGGAGCTTGCGCTCGTCCCTTGGCGTGGTAACGGCATCGGCTGTCGCCGCCATCGATGTCACTGCGTGCCGCATGCGGCATGCCGGCGCCGCCCCGCAAGCGATTCCATAGCCCCCTGGCTGCCATCCGCAGTCCCGGGGCATCGCACAGACCGCTCGCCGGGGACACCGACAACACCCTGGCCGGCACGCACCCGCCAGGGTGTTTTCGCAAAGGCAGCCCATCATGGAACGCAAGGCACTCAACAACAACGACAACGACAACGGCATCGTCAGGAACATCGGCATCATCGCCCACGTGGACGCGGGCAAGACCACCACCTCCGAACGCATCCTGTTCTACACCGGCGCCAGCCACCGGCTCGGCGAAGTGCACGACGGCGCCGCCGCCCTGGACTTCGACCCGCAGGAGCAGGCGCGCGGCATCACCATCAACAGCGCCGCCACCACCGTGGCCTGGCGCGGCCACCGCATCAACCTGATCGACACGCCCGGCCACATCGATTTCAACATCGAGGTGAACCGCTCGCTGCGCGTGCTCGACGGCGCCGTGGTGGTGTTCGACGGCGTGGCCGGCGTGGAGCCGCAGACCGAGACCAACTGGCGCCTGGCCGACCGCTACCGCGTGCCGCGCATCGCCTTCGTCAACAAGCTCGACCGCACCGGCGCGGATTTCCTGCGCGTGGTGGGCATGATCGAGCAGCGCCTGGGCGCGGTGCCGCTGGTGCTGCAACTGCCGATCGGCAGCGAAGCCGCCTTCGCCGGCGTGGTCGATCTCGTCGCCATGCGGGCGCTGCTGTGGCCGGACGGCGCCGGCAGGCAGGCCTACGCCACGCAGCCCGTGCCGCACGCGATGGCGGAGCAGGCCGCGGCCTGGCGCCAGCGCCTGCTGGAGACGCTCGCCGAGCACGACGACGCCATGCTGGAAGGCTACCTCGCCGGCCGCGAGCCGGATGCGGCGGCGCTGCGCGCGGCCATCCGCCGCGTGACCGTGGCCGGCGCCGCGGTGCCGGTGCTGGCCGGCTCCGCGTTCAAGAACAAGGGCGTGGAGCCGCTGCTAGACGCCGTCACCAGCTACCTGCCGGCGCCGGCCGACGTGGCGCGCCCCGAACTGGACGCGGACCCGGCCCAGCCGCTGGCGGCGCTCGCCTTCAAGGTCGTGCACGACGCGCACGGCACGCTTACGTTCGTGCGCATCTACCGCGGCCGTGTGGCCGCCGGCGACACCGTGCTCAACGCCGGCAGCGGCAAGCGCGAGCGCGTGGCGCGCCTGTACGAGATGCATGCCGACAGCAAGCAGGAGCGCGGCGCGGCCGTGGCCGGCGACATCGTGGCCATCGCCGGCCTCAAGGCCACCGTGACCGGCGACACGCTGACCGATCCGGCGCATCCCGTGGTGCTGGAAAGCATCGACGCGCCCGAGCCCGTGATCGACGTCGCCATCGAGCCGCGCACCCACGCCGACCAGGCCGGCCTGTCGCGCGGCCTGCAGGCGCTGGTGCAGGAAGACCCCAGCCTGCGCCTGCGGCAGGACCCGGAAAGCGGGCAGACGCTGCTGTCCGGCATGGGCGAGCTGCAGCTCGAAGTCACGCTGGAAAAGCTGCGCGCGCGCTTCAACGTGGAGGTGACGGTAGGCCGGCCGCAGGTGGCTTATCGCGAAACGCTGACGCGCGCGGCCGAAGCGCGCTACCTGCACCGCAAGCAAAGCGGCGGCCCCGGCCAGTACGCCGAGGTGCTGCTGCGCGTGGAGCCGCTGCCGCGCGGCGAGGGCATCCGCTTCGAGAGCCGCATCGCCGGTGGCGCGGTGCCGCGCGAGTACGTGCCCGCGGTGGAAGCCGGCATCCGCCGCGCCGCCGCGCAGGGCGTGGTGGCCGGCCATCCGCTGGTGGACTTCAGGGCGGTGCTGCTCGACGGCAGCCATCACGAGCGCGACTCCTCGGCGCTGGCCTTCGAGACCGCGGCGGCGGCGGCCATGCGCGAAGCGGCGCGGGCCGCCGCGCCCGTGGTGCTGGAGCCGGTCATGGCGGTGGAAGCGAGCGCGCCCGCCGACCACGTCGGCGACGTGATCGGCGACCTGCACCGCCGCCGCGGCGTGGTGCGCGCTCAGTCGCAGCAGGGCGGCGGCGGCGCCGTGATCGAGGCGCACGTGCCGCTGGCCGGCATGTTCGGCTACATCGGCAGCCTGCGCGCGCTGACCTCGGGACGCGGCAGCTTCGGCATGCAGTTCGACCACTACGCGCCGGTGCCGGTCAAGGTGGCGCAAGCGGTCGCATAGCGGCCAACGCGAGGTGAACGAAAAGCCCGCCCGGCATGACGCCGGCGCGGGCTTTTTCTTGGGGCGATGCCGGGGTCCGGCGGGTCAGTCTTCCTGCGGCACGCCGAGCGCCTGCCTAATCCCGCTTCGGAATATTCAGCCCCCGCGCCACCGCCGGCCGCGCCACGAACGCTTCCAGCACGCGCGTGACGTTCGGGAAGTCCTGGATGCCCACCAGATCGCCCGCCTCGTAGAAGCCGATCAGGTTGCGCACCCACGGAAACGTGGCGACGTCGGCGATGGTGTACTGGTCGCCCATGATCCACGCGCGGCCCGCGAGGCGGGTTTCGAGCACGCCCAGCAGGCGCCGGGCCTCGGCCACGTAGCGGTCGCGCGGGCGCTTGTCCTCGTAGTCCTTGCCGGCGAACTTGTTGAAGAAACCGAGCTGCCCGAACATCGGGCCGATGCCGCCCATCTGGAACATCAGCCACTGGATGGTCTCGTAGCGGCCCGCCGCGTCCTGCGGGATCAGCTTGCCGCTCTTGTCGGCGAGGTAGAGCAGGATCGCGCCGGACTCGAACAGCGCCAGCGGCTTGCCGTCCGGGCCATCGGGGTCGAGGATCGCGGGGATCTTGTTGTTGGGATTGAGCGAGCGGAATTCCGGCGACATCTGGTCGTTGGCGTCGAAGCGCACGAGGTGCGGTTCATACGGCAGGCCGGTTTCCTCCAGCATGATGGACACCTTCACGCCGTTGGGCGTCGGCAGCGAGTAGAGCTGGATGCGCCCGGGATGCTGCGCGGGCCATTTGCGGGTGATCGGGAAATCGGACAGGGTGGCGGGCAAGGCGGCGGACAAGGCGGCGGACGAGGAAGCGGAATGCTCGGTCATGAAGGGGGAGATCCGGTTGGCTGAAATGGTGAGATGGTGAAATGCGATGCGATGCAATGCGCGGGGAGGGCCTGCGGTGGCCCCATCCCGCGCTTGTTGTTTTTCCCGATGCTATTTGTCGTCGCCGGGCGGGCTCACGCCCGCGGCCGTGAGGCAATCGCGCAGGTGCTTGATTTCCTGCTTGGCGCAGACGTTGCCGTGGTGCGGATGATGCAGGTAGAACTCATGCTCGTTGAGGACCACCCGGAAGCGCGCGCCCTGGATGGGCTCGACCGTCGCGCCAAGCTGCTGCAGCAGGGTCTCCACTTCGCGCCAGTGGATGTTGTTGCTGAGCGGGTGGCTGAAGATCGACTGCAGCAGGGTCCGGGATTTGTGGCTCATGAGAGGCTCGATCGGCGTCGGCGGCAATAGCCGTAGCATACAAGAGCGGGTCGGTCGGCGCTTGGCGTCACATGGCGGCGGGCGTGCCGCGGTTCACCGCCGGCATGAAGCGATGTCGGCATGTGCCCGGCGCGCCGGCGCACGATGCCGCCACCTCGCGCCGAGGGCGCTTACTTGCGGTTTACCTGCGTATACCCAGCGTATACGTCATGCGGCGTTCCCCGGGCACAGCGGCCATGCGCGGGCCGCGCCGCGCAGACAGGTCCAGGCGTGGCGGCCGTCACGGGCTGGTTTCTTCGCCGTTGTTTTCATGGATCTTTTTGCGCAGAAACGGGTACGCCCGGGTTTGCGCGCGGGCACCGCGCGCGCTCAGTCCGCGAACTTGCCGTGCCGCCCGGCGCCGCCGGCGAAGCGCGCCGCGCCGGGTATACCTTCCTCGAACACGACCGGCACGCCGCCCGCGCCTTCGGCGCGCAGCGCGTCGGCCAGCGGCAGGTCCCACTGCGCGTGGGCGGAGGCGCGGTCGGCCAGCATGCAGCGCTGCGGGAACGCGGCCAGCTCGCGCGCCAGTGCCTCGGCCGCCGCGCGCGCCTGGCCGTTTTCCACCACGCGGTTGGCCAGGCCCATCGCCAGCGCTTCGCCGGCCGGCACCGCGCGCCCGGTCAGGATCATGTCGAGCGCCCGGCCCATGCCGACGATACGCGGCAGCCGCACCGTGCCGCCGTCGATCAGCGGCACGCCCCAGCGCCGGCAGAACACGCCGAATACGGCATCGCGCTCGGCCACGCGCAGGTCCGCCAGCAGCGCCAGCTCCAGGCCGCCGGCCACCGCGTAGCCGCTCACCGCGGCGATCAGCGGCTTGGACAAGGCCATCCGGCTCGGCCCCATCGGCCCCGCGCCGCCGCCGCGCGGGTCCAGTTCGTGGCGGCGCGCGGGGTCGCCCACCGCGCCCAGGTCGGCGCCGGCGCAGAAGTGGCCGCCGGCGCCCCACAGCACCGCCACGCGTAGCGCCGGGGCGGCCTCGAAATGCGCGAAGGCCGCGCGCAGCGCCAGCGCCATCGGGCCGTCCACGGCGTTGCGCTTGTCGGCGCGGTCCAGGATGACGGTGAAGACCGGGCCGTCGGTCTCGGTCCTGACATGGGGGCTGGCGGTGCTGTCCATGCGCGCATCCTCGATGGGTGAAGTTAGCAAAGTTGTGCCAAAGTGGCGGTTTCCGTGTTTTGTCGAGCAAACCAGATATTTCGTTGAATCATATTTGTATGTCAGGCGCAGAAATATTTCTCGTATACCCCACGGCCCCACGACCCCGAGCGACCGCCAATGCCCGCTCCATCGCCGCCTTTTCCGTCCATGCATGAGATAGAGATCCGCGAGCCCTCGGCCACCGACCTGGTGATCGACCTGCTGTTCGGCCATCCGGAGCGCACGCTGCCGGTCCAGGCGCTGGCGCGCGGCGCCGAGGTCATGGGCATCGGCACGCCCAGCGTGCGGGTGGCGCTGACGCGCCTGCAGCGCCAGGGCCGCATCGTCAAGACCGAACGCGGCTGCTACGCCGCGGTGCCGGAAGGCAACCCGGTCTACAACGAGGTGGAGCACTGGTTCGAGAAGGAAAGCCGGCTGGAGCAGTGGAACGGCGGCTGGCTGGTGGTGCAGGACGCGGCCGTGGCGCGCGCCGAGAAGACCGCCTGGCGCCACCACGCGCGCGCGCTGGCGCTGTGCGGCTTCCGGCCCCTGGCGGCGGCCATCAACGTGCGGCCCGACAATCTCGCCGGCGGCGCCACCGCGATGCGCGCCAAGCTGGCGCGGCTCGGCATGGCCGGCGCCAGCCTGCTGTTCGTGGGCCGCGAGTTCGACGTGGACACCGCCACGCGCATGGTGCAGTTGTGGGACGTGCCGGCGCTGCAGTCGGCCTACCGCCGCGCGCTGGCGCAGCTCGACCGCAGCCGCGCCAAGCTCGCGCGCATGGCGCCCGACGCCGGCGCGCGCGAGAGCATGCTGGTGGGCCGCGCCATCATCCGCGCCATCGTGCGCGACCCGCTGCTGCCCGAGGCCATCATGGATCCGGCGCCGCGCCGCGCGCTGATCGAGGCCACCCGCAGCTACCAGCTGCACGCGCGCACGCTGTGGGTGGACCTGCTGGGCACCTAGCCCCGGCCAGCCTCGCCAAGCGGCGGCGACTCACGTAAACTTGCCGGAACTCACGCGGTGCCGCGCGCCGCCATCACGCTGGTCACGACAAGGAGCTCAGGGTGAGCATGCCCGATTTCGACATGGTGCTGTTCGGCGGCACCGGGGACCTGGCGCGGCGCAAGCTGCTGCCGGCGCTGTTCGACGCGCATTGCGCCGGACTGCTGCACCCCAATGCCCGCATCCTCGCCACCGGCAGCCACCCGCTGAGCACCGCGGACTACGCCGGCTCGCTGGAGCAGAGCGTGCGCCCGGGCCTGGAGCACGCGCCGCCCGAGGCCTGGGCCGCCTTTCTCGCGCGCATCGCCTACGTGCAGGTCGACGCGCGCGAGCCCGGCCACTTCGACACGCTGGCGCGCACGGTCCTGCAGCGCGCGCCCGAGGTGGTGGTCTGCTATCTCGCCACCGGCCCGCACATCTTCGTGCCCATCTGCGAGCAACTGGCGCGAACCGGGCTCAACCAGCGTAATGTGCGCATCGTGCTGGAAAAGCCGCTGGGGCACGACCTGCAATCCTCCGACGCCATCAACTCGGCGGTGGCGCAGTTCTTCGCCGAGGACCAGATCTACCGGATCGACCACTACCTGGGCAAGGAGTCGGTGCAGAACCTGATGGCGATCCGCTTCGGCAATGCGCTGTTCGAGCCGCTGTGGCGCCGCGAGTGGGTGCAGGACGTGCAGATCACCATCGCCGAGGAGCTCGGCGTGGAGACGCGCGGCGACTTCTACGACGGCACCGGCGCGCTGCGCGACATGGTGCAGAACCACCTGCTGCAACTGCTGTGCATGGTGGCGATGGAGCCGCCCACCAGCCTGTCCGAGGACAGCATCCGCGACGAGAAGATCAAGATCCTCAAGGCGCTCAAGCCCATCCTGCCGCAGGACGTGGCCGAGAAGACCGTGCGCGGCCAGTACCGCGCGGGCGCCGCCGGCGGCAAGCCGGTGCCGGGCTACCTCGAGGAAAAGGGCATCGCCGCCGACAGCCGCACCGAGACCTTCGTCGCCATCAAGGCCGAGATCGCCAACTGGCGCTGGGCCGGCGTGCCGTTCTACCTGCGCACCGGCAAGCGCATGCAGTCGCGCGTGGCGGAGATCGTGATCCACTTCCGCGACGTGCCGCACGCGATCTTCCCGCGCCCGCTCACGCTCTCGCCGCAGAACCGGCTGGTGATCCGGCTGCAGCCCGAGGAGAGCATCCGCCTGTACTTCCTGGTCAAGCAGCCCGGCGACACGGTGGCGCTCACGCCGACCTCGCTCGACCTGGACTTCGCCAACTCGTTCAAGGTGCGCCGCGCGGGCGCCTACGAGCGCCTGCTGCTCGACGTCATCCGCGGCCGGCTGGGCCTGTTCGTGCGCCGCGACGAGCAGGCGCAGGCGTGGCGCTGGGTCGAGCCGATCCTCGACACCTGGGAGGAAAGCACGGTGCCGCCCAAGCCCTACACCGCCGGCACCTGGGGCCCGGCCGCGTCGTCGGCGCTGATGTCGCGCGACGGCGCGCTGTGGCACGAGGAGGTGTGAGCACCGCGCAGGACGGCGGCAGGAGACAGGCAGCCGACGACAGGCAGGCGCGGCCGCGCGGCAACCCGCCGCCGCGCCGCAGGCAGACCAACCCACGGGAGACCCGCATGCGACGCTTCGAACATACCTCCGAGATGGACCTGGCCGAAGCGCTGGCGATCTCGGTCGGCCATGCGCTGGAACTGGCCATCGGCGTCAACGGCTGGGCGGTGCTGGCGGTGTCGGGCGGGCGCTCGCCGGTGGCCTTCTTCGAGCGGCTGCGCTACCGCACCATCCGCTGGGAGGCGGTCACCGTCACGCTGGTCGACGAGCGCGCGGTGCCGCCGGACCATGAGGACAGCAACGGCGCGCTGGTGCGCCGCCACCTGCTGCGCGAGGCCGCCGCCAGCGCCGCCTTCGTGCCGCTGGTAAACAGCGAGGCCGAGGCGGCCGATCCCGCCAGCGCCGTGGCGCGCCTCAACGCGGCCTGGCGCCAGCCCGACGTGGTGGTGCTGGGCATGGGCGAGGACGGCCACACCGCTTCGCTGTTCCCGGAGGCGCCGGAACTGGAGCACGCGCTGTCCGAGCCGCGCCCGGGCTATCTCGTCACCCATCCGCGCGCGGCGCCGCACGCGCGCATCACGCTCAACCTCGCGGCGCTGCTGGCGGCCGAGCGCGTGTTCCTGTCGTTCGCCGGCGCGGCCAAGGCCGCCGTGTTCGCGCGCGCCTGCCAGGGGCCGACCCCGGCGTTGCCGGTCAGCCTGGTGATGAGCCGGCACCGCCACGGCACCGACGTCTTTTCCGCCTGATGCCGCCCGATACCATGCCCAGCTTCCCACGCCTGCTCGGCGACGTCGGCGGCACCAACGTGCGCTTCGCGCTGGAAACCGCGCCGCAGCGCATCGGCCCCGTGACCGCGCTCAAGGTGGCCGACTTCGCCTCGCTCGAAGCCGCCATGCGCCACTACCTCGACCGCCTGCCGCCCGGCACCGCGCGCCCGCGCCATGCCGCGGTCGGCCTCGCCAACCCGGTGACGGGCGACCGCGTCAAGCTGACCAACCACGCCTGGGCGTTCTCGATCTCGGAGATGCAGCGCGCGCTCGGGCTGGACCTGCTGGTGGCCCTCAACGACTTCACCGCGCTCGCGCTCGGCCTGCCGCACCTCGGCCCGCAGGACGTGGCGCCGCTGCGCGCCGGCACGCCGGTGCCGCACGCGCCGCTGGCGCTGGTCGGGCCCGGCACCGGGCTGGGCGTGTCCGGCCTGGTGCCGGCGCGCGCCGGCCCGGCCGTGGCGCTGGCCGGGGAGGGCGGCCACATCGAGCTGATGCCCGACACCGACGACGAATGGATCGCCTGGCGCGCCGCGCATCAGGCCTTCGGCCGCGTGTCGGCGGAGCGCCTGCTGTCGGGCATGGGGCTGTCGCTCACGCATGCCGCGCTGCACGCAGAAACGGGTACGCCCCCGGCGCGCCGGCTCGATCCGGCCGAGGTCACGGACGGCGCGCTGGTGCGCGGCGATCCGCTGTGCCGGCGCGCGCTGGCGGTGTTCTGCGGGCTGCTCGGCTCGGTGGCGGCCGACGTCGCGCTGGTGCTCGGCGCGCGCGGCGGCGTCTACCTCGGCGGCGGCATCGTGCCGCGCTTCGTGCCGGCGCTGCGCGCGTCGGCCTTCAACGCGCGCTTCGTCGCCAAGGGCCGCATGGGCGCCTACCTCGAGAGCGTGCCCGTCTACGTGATTACCGCCGGCTTCCCCGCGCTGCCGGGCCTGGCGCAGGCGCTGGCCGACGCGCTGGCGCACGGCGCGCGCGCCAACCCGGCCTGATGCTGATGCGGACCTGAACATGCGTGTATTGCTGGTGGAAGACGACGCCATGATCGGCGACAGCGTGAAAGTGGCGCTGCGCCAGGAAGGCTTTGCGGTGGACTGGGTGCAGGACGGCGAGGCGGGCCTGGCCGCGGCGACCCAGCAGGGCGGGCCGGACGGCGAGGACTGCTACGCGCTGATCCTGCTCGACCTGGGCCTGCCGCGCCGCTCCGGGCTGGAGGTGCTGGCCGCGCTGCGCGCGCGCGGCGTGGCCACGCCGGTGCTGATCCTGACCGCGCGCGACGCCGTGGCTGACCGCGTGGCGGGCCTCAACGCCGGCGCCGACGACTACCTCGTCAAGCCGTTCGACCTGCAGGAACTGGCCGCGCGCATGCACGCGCTGGTGCGCCGCGCGCAGGGCCGCGCCGAGCCGCTACTGCGCTACGGCGAGATCGTGCTCAACCCGGTCACGCGCGAGGTCACGCTCGCCGGCGAGCCGGTCAGGCTGTCCGCGCGCGAGTTCGGCCTGCTGTCCGCGCTGCTGGCACGCCCCGGCAAGGTGTGGTCGGTGGCGCAGCTCGAGGAGCGCCTGTACGGCTGGGGCGACGAGGTCGGCAGCAACACCGTGGAGGTCTACATCCACGCGCTGCGCAAGAAGTTCGGCGCGGCGCTGATCCGCAACATCCGCGGCGTGGGCTACGTGGTGCCCAGGCCGGAGGCCGCCGCGCCCGGAGATCCGGCCTGATGCGCTCCATCCAGAAGACCCTGCTGTGGTGGCTGGCGCTCGGCCTGCTGGCGGGCATCCTGATGGCCACCGCGCTGATCTACGGCCAGGCGCGCCAGGAGGCCAACGCGCTGTTCGACTACCAGATGAAGCAGGTGGCGGCGGCGCTGCCCAGCCAGTTCGCCGATCCGGTGATGCCCTCGTTCGCGCAGCCCGAGCCGGGCGCGAGCCTGTTCCACGCCGACGAGGACGTGGTGATCCACATCTGGGACGGCTCGGGCCGCAGCCTGTACCTGTCGCAGGCGCATCCGCGCCTGCCGCAGCGCGCCGAGCTCGGTTTTTCCAACGTGCGCACCGACGAGGGCGAATGGCGCATCTACAGCGTGCAGCTCGGGCCGGCCGTGGTGCAGATCGCCCAGCCCATGTCGGCGCGCAGCGAGGTGGCCGCGCGCATGGCGCTGCGCACCGTGACACCGCTGCTGCTGCTGCTGCCGCTGCTGGGCTGGCTGGTGTGGGTGGCGGTGGGGCGCGGCCTGCGGCCGCTGCGCGAGATCGCCGCCGGGGTGCGCCAGCGCGACGCCAACGCGCTCTCGCCGCTGGCCGTGACCAGCATGCCCGACGAGATCGCGCCGCTGACCGAGGCGCTCAACCAGTTGCTGGCGCGCCTGTCGCACGCCATCGACACCCAGCGCGCCTTTGTCGCCGACGCCGCGCACGCGCTGCGCACGCCGCTGGCCGCGCTGCAATTGCAGGCGCAACTGGTGGAGCGCGCCGATTCCGCCGAGGCGCGCCGCGAAGCGGTGGGCAAGCTGCGCCAGGGCCTGGAGCGGCTCACGCACCTGGTGGCGCAGCTGCTCACGCTGGCCCGGCAGGAGCCGGGCGCGGCGGCGCCGGCGCACGAGCCGGTGGACCTGCGCGCGCTGGCCGGCGGCGTGGTGGCCGAGATGACCCAGGCCGCGCTCGACCGCGGGATCGACCTCGGCGTGGATGCCGACGGCGCAGCCGGCCCGGCGCTGGTGCGCGGCGACGCGGACGCGCTGCGCATCCTGCTGACCAACCTGGTGGACAACGCGCTGCGCTACGTGCCGCCCGGCGGCAAGGTCGACGTGGCCGCTACCGGCGGCGCCGGCTCGGTCGAGCTGGTGGTGCGCGACGACGGCCCCGGCATCCCGGCCGCCGAGCGCGAGCGCGTGTTCGACCGCTTCTACCGCGTGCCCGAGGCGCCCACCGGCGGCAGCGGGCTGGGCCTGGCCATCGTCGCCGAGATCGCGCAGTCGCACGGCGCGCGCGTCTTGCTGGAAGACGCGGCGCCGGGCCTGCGCGTGCGCGTGGTGTTTCCCGCGGCCTGAGCGGGCCGGCCTTGAGCGGGCCGGCTTCAGCCGACCGGCGTGAGCACCGGCTCGCCGGCGAAATGGCGGCGGCTGTTCTCGACGAACTGCCGCACCGACGCATCGATGGCCTCCGGCGACCAGCCGGCCACGTGCGGGGTCAGGACCACGTTGGGGCAGTCGAACAGCGCCACCGGCGGTTCCGGCTCGGTCTCGTAGACGTCGAGGCCGGCGCCGCCCAGCCGGCCCGCGCGCAGCGCCGCCGCCAGCGCGGCGGTATCGAGCACGCTGCCGCGCGCGATGTTGACCACGAAGCCGTGCGGCCCGAGCCGCGCCAGCACCTCGGCGCCCACCAGGTGGCGCGTGCCGGCGCCGCCGGGCGTGGCGATCACCAGGTAGTCGGCCCACTCGGCCAGCGCGCCCACGTCGCCGAAATAGCGGTAAGGCACGTCCTCGCGCGGCGAGCGGTTGTGATAGCCCACCTCCAGGTCGAAGCCCAGGCCGCGCCGCGCGATGCGCCGGCCGATGGTGCCCAGGCCCAGGATGCCCAGGCGCTTGCCCGACACGTTGGGCCGCAGCGGCAGCTCGGTGCGCCACTGGCCGGCGCGCGTGGCGCGGTCCAGCGCGGGCAGCGCGCGCACCGTGGCCAGCAGCAGCGCCACGGCATGGTCCGCCACGCAACTGTCGTTGGTGCCGGCGCCGTTGGCGACCACGATGCCGCGCGCGCGGGCATGCGCCACGGCGATGTTCTCGTAGCCCGCGCCCAGCGCGCAGACCAGCTCCAGCGCCGGCATCGCGTCGATTTCGGCGGCGCTCAGGCCGACCGAGCCGATGGTCAGCACGGCGCGGATGCGCGCGCCGTCCGCGCGGATGCGCGCGGCGCGGGCCGCGTCGTCGGGTGCGTACAGCACATCGTATTGCTCGGCGATCCAGCCGAGGTGTTCGTCTTGGACGTGGTTGAGGACCAGCAGGAGGGGCTTCATGGCGGAAGGGAGTCTTGGAGCGGTCGAGGCGATGCGCCAGCGGCCCCGGACGGGACCAAGCTGCACCGCAGCATTGTAGCGGCGGCGCGGCGGGCGTGCTGGCGCGGGCCGTGCCTGGGCGCGCCGCGCCGGCCCATTATCGAATCCCTGCCAACAGTGCTTCCAATCCGGCATGGATGATCGGCCGCCGCGCAATGGCCATAATCGACGGCATGCGATTGCGATGCGCCACGCCGCGCATCGGCGCGCTTTTTCCTCGTCTTGCTTTCGTTTCGCTTTCTCAAGGAGCCATGCCATGTTTCCCGATTTCAAGAACGCCAGGGTGCTGGTGGACAGCGGCGGCGCGATCGGCTGAGCACGCACCGACCGCACGCAGAAACGGGTACGCTTTGCCGCCGGCGCGGGCGCGGCGCGGTCCGTTTCGGTCCCCGGCGCGCAATGCGCCACCCGCGCAGGCGGCCATGCGGGCGGTCCGGCGGCGCGCGTTCGCGCGATCCGGCGCCGCGCGCGGCGGCGCAAGACCAGCACGCAGAAACGGGTACGCTTCGAGGTTTCCGGAGCGGGCGCGGAGGGCTGCCCGGCGTTCGTCCGGCGCGAGCCATGCGCGCAGGCGCGGACCGCGGGCCGGGACAGGGCGCGCATTTCCATGCTCAAATCGAAAATTTCGGCGCTATTTCATGGCGGACAATAGGGTTATCCCCTCCCGATTTCGCTATTACATTCCCCGGGCTAGCCAATAAACTCTCTGCAACCTATGGTCCTGTTGACGGCGTTGCAGTCTCCGGCGCACCGGCAGGAACATGGACAAAGACAGAGACGTCCCGCGGGCCCGCGCGGCAGCCACGCCGCCTTCGCCGCTTGCCGGACGCCGCCCCCTTCCCCCGTTCATCTGGCCCCCGATCATGGCAGACCTCTTTGAAAACCCGATGCAGTTGATGGGCTTCGAATTCGTGGAATTCGCCTCGCCCACGCCCAACCTCCTGGAACCGCTGTTCGAGCAGATGGGTTTCAGCCTGGTGGCGCGCCACCGTTCCAAGGACGTGCTGCTGTATCGCCAGAACGAGATCAACTTCATCGTCAACCGCGAGCCGCACAGCCCGGCGGCGTACTTCGCGGCCGAGCACGGCCCGAGCGCGTGCGGCATGGCCTTCCGCGTGAAGGACTCGCACAAGGCCTACAAGCGCGCGCTGGAGCTGGGCGCGCAGCCGGTGGAAATCGCCACCGGCCCGATGGAGCTGCGCCTGCCCGCGATCAAGGGCATCGGCGGCGCGCCGCTGTACCTGATCGACCGCTTCGAGGACGGCAAGTCCATCTACGACATCGACTTCGAATTCGTCGAAGGCGCGGAGCGCCGCCCGCCGGGCCACGGCCTGCGCCTGATCGACCACCTGACGCACAACGTCTACCGCGGCCGCATGGCCTACTGGGCCCATTTCTACGAGAAGCTGTTCAATTTCCGCGAGATCCGCTACTTCGACATCCAGGGCGAATACACCGGCCTGACCTCCAAGGCGATGACGGCGCCGGACGGCAAGATCCGCATCCCGCTCAACGAGGAATCGTCCAAGGGCAGCGGCCAGATCGAGGAATTCCTGATGGCCTTCAACGGCGAGGGCATCCAGCACATCGCCTTCCTGACCGACAACCTGATCGAAGTCATCGACAACCTGCAGATGGCCGGCGTGCCGCTGATGACGGCGCCCAACGACTACTACTACGAAGCGCTCGACAAGCGCCTGCCGGGCCACGGCCAGCCGGTCGAGCAGCTCAAGGCGCGCGGCATCCTGCTCGACGGCACCACCGAAGGCGGCAAGCCGCGCCTGCTGCTGCAGATCTTCTCGAAGACCGCGCTCGGCCCGGTGTTCTTCGAGTTCATCGAGCGCAAGGGCGACGAAGGTTTCGGCGAAGGCAATTTCAAGGCGCTGTTCGAGTCGCTGGAACGCGACCAGATCGAGCGCGGCACGCTGAAGGTCTGAGCGCGAGCGCCGGGGCGCCCCGCCCCGGCTGCCCGGCGCCTGTCCTACAATGCCGGCTGCATCTTCGTCGCACCACCCACTGAGCGCACCATGTTCGAACACATCGAGGCCTTCCCAGGCGATCCCATCCTCTCGCTGAACGAGAGCTTCCAGTCCGACCCCCGCACCGGCAAGGTCAACCTGAGCATCGGCATCTATTTCGACGATGCGGGCCGGCTGCCGGTCATGAAGGCCGTGGCGCAGGCCGAGGCCGAGCTGCTGGCCGACCTCGGCCCGCGCCCCTACCTGCCGATGGCGGGCAACGCCGCCTACCGCGACGCGGTCCAGGCGCTGGTGTTCGGCGAGCAGTGCGAGGCGCGCAAGGCCGGGCGCATCGCCACGCTGCAGACGCTCGGCGGCTCGGGCGCGCTGCGCGTCGGCGCCGATTTCCTCCGCCGCGCGTTCCCGCAGGCGCAGGTCTGGGTCAGCGACCCGAGCTGGGAAAACCACCGCGTGATCTTCGAGCGCGCCGGTTTCACCGTCAACACCTATCCCTACTACGACGACGCCACCGGCGGGCTGCGCTTTGACGCGATGATGGCGGCGCTGCGCGAGCTGCCGCGCCGCAGCATCGTGCTACTGCACGCGTGCTGCCACAACCCCACCGGCGTGGACCTGGACCAGGACCAGTGGCGCAAGGTGATCGCGCTGCTCAAGGCCAACGACCTGCTGCCGTTCGTCGACATGGCCTACCAGGGCTTCGGCGCCGGCCTCGACGAGGACGCGTTCGCCGTGC
>NZ_AQPL01000296.1:0-1876 GCF_000395345.1 Cupriavidus sp. WS
GCGCCGGCCTCGACGAGGACGCGTTCGCCGTGCGCGAACTGGCCGCGCAGGAAGTGCCGTGCCTGGTGGCGAATTCCTTCTCCAAGAACTTCTCGCTGTACGGCGAGCGCTGCGGTGGCCTGAGCGTGGTCTGCCGCGACGCCGACGAGGCCGGCCGCGTGCTGGGCCAGCTCACCGGCACCGTGCGCGCCAACTACAGCAACCCGCCCACCCACGGCGCCCGCGTGGTGGCCCGGGTGCTGGGCTCCCCCGCGCTGCGCGCGCAGTGGGAGGAAGAACTCAAGGCCATGTGCGGCCGCATCGCCGCCATGCGCGGGCTGATCCACGACAACCTGCGCCCGCACGTCGGCGGCGAGGCGCTGTCGCGTTACCTGACCCAGCGCGGCATGTTCACCTACACCGGCCTGACCGCGGAGCAGGTCGACGTGCTGCGCGACAAGCACGGTGTCTACCTGCTGCGCTCGGGCCGCATGTGCGTGGCGGGGCTGAACCAGGGCAACGTCGCGGCGGTGGCGCAGGCCATCGCCAGCGTGCTGGCGACCGCCTGATTCCGCCGCGGGAGGGCCAGTCCCTCCCGCCTTCCACGCCGCGCCGCCCGCGCGCGGCATCCCGGGGCCAGTCCGCGCGACTGGCCTTGTCGTTTCCGCCGCGCGCCAGTCTTCCCGCCGGCGGTGGCTCCGGCGGCGCAGGGTCCCGCCCGGCGTCCTTCCCGCCGCGATCCCGCTGCAATCCCGCCGCAACCCCGCTCCCCACCCCAAAACACCGCCGGCCGGTGCCTTCCAGATCACCGGCGAGGCTTTCCCCGCTTCGGCGGGGGGAGACTTCCCGGGGCGTTCGTAAGCTGTCAGTCTGCTAAGACTGTTCCGATGTGGCGGGCGCCCGGGCCGTCCGGCCCGGCCCGTGACCGGGATGGCATGGACCCTAAGGGGCGGTTCGTTTGTTGTAGAGATGAAACATGGTTCGCTCCAGGGAGGCCGTTGCGCGCGCAGCATTTGCCGCCGGACATGCCTTGGACTGAAAATGAGCTTCACAATACAAAAAACGATAATTGGGAATCTGAACGGGGTTTTTGGGTGTGAATCAGGCAATTCTGCAGTATCTGAGCGAGCGGCATTGCTCCTCGCAATGGCGTGACGTTTTGTCCGCACTCGCCGAAGAACTGGCCGAGGTGACGGATCCTGCCACCCTGCGCGCGATGATGCGGCGCGTCGGTGTGCGTTTCGCGCAACGTTTCGACCCGGGGGCCTGCGCCACGCTGGCCGAATTCGAGCGGGCGATCGCCCAGATCTGGCTGGACGTGGACTGGGGCTGGGCCAGCATCGAGGACGCCGGCGGCGCGCTGGTGATCCGGCATTACTGCGCGCCGCTCAGAGTGGCGCTGGGCGAGTCAGCCGATGGCTGGTCTGCCGCGTTCCTGGAAGGGGCGTACCAGCAGTGGTTCCGCATGCTGGGCTCATCCGAATCCCTGAAAGTCAGCCAAAGCACGCCGATGGACGCGACCGGAAGCGTGGAATTCCGCTTCGGCCGCTGACGCGCGCCCGGGCCCGGAACGCAGGCGCCGGGCCACTTTCTTTCCGTGTGAGCAACAATCATGAGTCAGTCAGACGACCTGTCAAAGCTGTTCGAGCGCTTTGGCGGCAAGGCGGAAGCCTACCAGGAGATCGTGCGCGACGACGAGGCGGCGCAGGCGCGCGAGCGTTGGCCGCTGCTGTCGTCCGTGCGGGTGGACCGCGCCGCCGCGGTGCCGCCGGTGCAGCCGGCCGGCGCGCCGGCGCAGGACGGCGCCGCGGCCGCGCCGTTCTGGCGCGCCCCGGCCGAGCCGCCGGTCGCTGCCGTGGAAAAAGTGATTGGCAAGCCTCCCGTGCCGGCGCCTGCC
>NZ_AQPL01000297.1:0-3453 GCF_000395345.1 Cupriavidus sp. WS
CCAGGCAGGCGCACAGGGTTGCGAGGATGGGAAGGAGGGGTTTCAAGATCACACTGTCTCGCCGCGGCGAGACCGGGAATCGCCCGCCGCCGCTCGTTGCCGAAGGAAGCATTGTCGCAGCTAGTGGCGCTCCCGGGCCAGTATCCTGAATCGCGGACCCGCCGGGCCCCTTTCCGCGATGCCCTCTTCGACCCTCTCCGGCAGTCCCTCCGGCCGGCGGCGCTAGGCCGCCAGCGCCTCGACGCCGCACCAGCTGGCGATGAAAAGCGCCAGCGTCTTGGTCACCATGCGCACGGACTGCAGGTTGACCGCCTCGTCGTAGCCATGCGGCATGCGGCATTCCGGGCCGTAGACGATGGCCGGCGTGTCGGCGTACAGGCCGAAGAACCGGGCATCGGTGGCGGCCGAGGTCGAATACTCCTGCAGCGCCTCGCCGAACACGCGCTCGTGGCTGGCGCGCAGCGCGGCTTCCACGTCCTCGCCGTTCTCCAGCACGTAACCCTCGGCCATGAAGCCGTGGTAGATCACGCGCGGCGGATGCTTGGCCAGGAAAGGATCGCGGGCCGCGGCCGCGGCGATGAAGGCCTCGATCTCCGCCCTGGCGGACGCCAGGCTCTGGCCCGGATACACCGCCACGCGCATGTCGAAATGGCACCACGCGGGCACGCTCGAGGCCCAGTCGCCGCCGGCGATCTTGCCGAGGTTGAAGTTGATGGGATGCGGGTGGCAGCAATAGTGCCGGTAGTCCTTCTTGCGCGCGTTCCAGGTGACTTCCAGCGCCTTCAGCTCGCCGATCAGGAAGATCGCCTTCTCGATCGCGTTGGCGCCGGCGCCCGAGAACGCCGCCGAGGCGTGCTGCGGGTCGCCGTCGACCTGCACCTGGAACCACATCGGCCCGACCTGGGCCCGCATGAGCTTGGGCAGCAGCGGCTCGGGAATGAAGGCGGCGTCCGCCCGGTAGCCGCGCTGCAGGCAGGCCAGCGCGCCGTTGCCGGTGCATTCCTCTTCCACCACCGATTGCAGGTACACGTTGGCCGCGGGCTGCAGGCCCACCGCGCGCAGCGCGTCCAGCGCCGACATGCAGGCCACCAGCCCCGCCTTCATGTCCCCGGCGCCGCGCCCGTGCATCCAGCCGTCGACGATCTCGGCGCCGTACGGGTCGCGCGTCCATTGCGCCAGCGGCCCGACGGGCACGACGTCGATGTGCCCGTTCAGGATCAGCGAGCGCCCGGCCTGCGTGCGCGCGCGATGCGCGCCGACCACGTTGAAGGCGTTGTCATACGAGACCGCCACCGGCGAGAAGCCCGGCAGGTGCCGGATCTTCTCGACGTCGATCTGCCACTGGTCCACGGCATAACCGCGCGCGCGGTATTGCCGCGCCATGAAATCCTGGGCCGTCGCCTCCTCGCCGCGCTGCGAGGGAATCCTGACCAGTTGTTGGAGCAGTTCGGTCTGCGTGTCGAAGCCGCTGTCCACCGCGTCGAGAATGCGCGCGGCGAGAGAGTCCGCCAGCGGCGTGGCGAGTTCGTTCTGGTTCATGCGTTTGCCTTTGAGATCATTGCCGGCGGCAGCACCCTGGCGCCGGTTTCCGGATGTTCCGATGCGGCCGCCGATGCGGCCCGCGCGCGCCTCAGCCCCGCTCCACGGCCATGCCGGGATAGTCGCCGGCCGCTTCCTGGCGGTCCTCCGCGGACGCGCCCTCGCCATTGGGGATGAGCAGCGCGGCCAGGAACGTGCTGCCGGCGATCAGCGCGAACAGCAGCGCCAGCGGCCCCCATTGCAGGCCGTACTGCTGCGCGATCCACAACCCCACCAGCGGCGTGGTCCCGCCGAAGACGGCGCCGCAGATCTGGAAGCTCAGCGAGATGCCGGTGTAGCGCACGTTGACCGGGAACGCCTTGGGCAGGAACGGCGCCAGCACCGCGTAGTAGGCGCCGATGAAGGCCGTGGCCACCAGGATGCCGATGGCGATGTTGGTCAGGTCGCGGGTCAGGATGAGCATCATCATGGGCGCCGCCCACAGCACCGCCGCGCCCGACACGATGGCGATGAACCTGCGCTCGCCGAGGCGATGGGCGAGATAGGAGGCCAGCGGGAAGCTCAGGAACTCGACCAGGCCGGTGTAGGTGACGATCTTGAGGATGTCGGGCTTGGCGACGTGCAGGTAGTTGGTGGTGTAGGTGATCATCAGCGTGGTGATGAAGTAGAACCCGGAGATGCCGAGCATGGACAGCCCGATCCCCGCCACCAGCCGGCCTTTGAAGCGCGCGAAGATCGTGCGCAGCGGCGCGACCTCGACCGCGTGCGCGCTCCGCGCGCGCGCCTCGCGGTGCGCCTCCAGCTCCGGGCTCTCGTTGACGCCGCGCCGGATCAGGAACGCCACCAGCACCAGCACCGCGCTCACCAGGAACGGGATACGCCAGCCCCAGCTCCTGAAATCGTTCTCGGGCAGCGCCGACACCACCTGGAAGATCGAGGTCGCCATGATCAGGCCGACCGGGCTGCCGTATTGCGGCGCGGCGGCCAGGAAGGTGCGCCAGCGCCGCGGCGCGTGCTCGGCGGCGATCAGCACCGCGCCGCCCCACTCGCCGCCCACGGCGACGCCCTGGACCAGCCGCAGGATCACCAGCAGGACCGCCGCCGAGATGCCGATGGCGTGATACGACGGCAGCAGCCCGATCAGCGTGGTCGACACGCCCATCAGCAGCAGCGTGATGATCAGCGCTTCGCGGCGGCCCACCTTGTCGCCCAGGTGGCCGAACAGGATGGCGCCGAAGGGCCGCGCCACGAAGCCCACGGCGAAGGTGCCCAGCGACGCGAGCGTGCCCATGAAGTGGTCCTTGGTGGCGAAGAACACGTCGCCGAACACCAGGGCCGACGCGGTGGCGTAGCAGAAAAAGTCGTACCACTCGATGGTGGTCCCGAAGAATGCGGCTGCGGCCGCCCGGAATGGCTGCCGCGTCGTTGTCGTACCCATGTTCTGTCTTCCTTCGTGATTGGTGGTGCCCGTTGCGTCCACACTCGCGGCGCGAGCCGCCGCCGCGAGTCACCGCCGGATGACTGGATCTGTTCGGATGGGTAGGCGGCGATTGACTATAGCAATCGATGGCTATAGCCTATATATCCAAATACGTTTATTTGATGAGGCCATTTCGATGCGCGCCGTGCTGCTTACCGACCTGCTTTCGCAAGCGCTTTCGAGGTCGGGGGAGGAACCGATGCAGCGCCAGATCTACCAGGTGGTGCGGCGCGCGGTGCTCGACCACACGCTGGTCGCCGGGCAGAAGCTGCCCTCCTCGCGCGCGCTGGCGCAGGACCTGGGCATCTCCCGCATCACCGTCTCGCTGGCCTACGACCGCCTGATCGCGGAGAACTATCTCAATGCCAGCAGCGGCAGCGGCACCTTCGTCGCGCCGACCAGCGTGCGGCCGCTCGGCGGCGCGTCCGAGGCGA
>NZ_AQPL01000298.1:0-10590 GCF_000395345.1 Cupriavidus sp. WS
GGCGAGCCACGCCAGGCACACGATGGCCCTGTCCCAGCGCGGGCGCATGCTGGAGGACCTGCCCGGCGGCCTGAGCCAGTCCAGCGGCGCCTTCGTGCCCGGCGTGGCCGATGCCTCGATGTTCCCGTTCCACCTGTGGCGGCGGCTGGTGTCCCGGCACATCGGCAAGGGCGACCTCTCGCTGTCGGGGTACGCGGCCGACGGCGGCGGCTTCGCGCCGCTGCGCGCGGCGGTGGCGAGCTACCTGAAGATCTCCCGCTCGGTGGCGTGCGAGCCGGAGCAGGTCATCATCACCTCGGGCACGCATCAGTCCATCGACCTGTGCGCGCGCCTGCTGGCCGACCCCGGCGACATGGCCCTGGTCGAGAACCCGTGCCACTGGGCGTTCCCCACGGTGCTGGCGTCGGCCGGGCTCAGCATCGGCGCCGGCACCGTGGACGAGCACGGGCTGTCGCTGGAAGCGAGCCACGCGCCGCGCCACACGCGCCTGGTCGTCACCAGCCCGTCGCACCACTATCCCACCGGCGTGGTGATGCCGCTGGCGCGCCGGCTGGAGCTGCTGCAGAGCGCGCGCTCGCGCAACCTGTGGGTCATGGAGGACGACTACGACAGCGAGTTCCGCTACGACGGCGCGCCGCTGCCCTCGCTGCAGGGGCTGGACAGCGATGCGCGGGTCATCTACGTGGGCACCTTCAGCAAGGCGATGTTCGCCGGCGTGCGCCTGGGCTACCTGGTGGTGCCCGCGCACCTGGCGCAGACCTTCGCGATGGCCAGCGCCAAGCTCTACCGGCCCGGCCAGCTCCATGCGCAGGCGGCCCTCGCCGACTTCATCGACGAAGGCCACTTCTCCCAGCACATCCGCCGCATGCGGCTCGAATACGCGGAGCGGCAGAACACGCTGCGCGCGTGCCTGACGCGCCGGCTCGGCGGCGCGATCAGCCTGTCGGAGGCGCGCGCCGGCCTGCACCTGTTCATGCGCATGGACCTGAAGACGGGCACCGGCGCCCTGGTGGAAGCGGCCCGGGCGAAGCACATCGTGCTCGGCGCCCCGCGCTTCGTGGCGGCGCGCCCGGACCTGGAAGACCGCTCCGTGGTGCTGGGTTTCGGCGGCGTGCCGCTCGCCGAGATCGCCCCGGGCGTGGAGCGGCTCGCCCGGGTGGTGGAGCAATGCGGCGCGAAGAAGCGCGCGCCGGCCTGAACGCGGAACGCGGAACGCCGGACGCTCAGGCCGCGCGCAGGGCGTGGTCGGCGACCTCCAGCAGCAGGTCGGCGTTGGCGCGGCTGAACGGCAGCAGCGGCCGGATCTTCAGCACGTTGCCGCGCGGGCCGGTGGTGCTGATCAGCACGCCGTTCTCGCGCATCGCGTTGACCACGCGGCCGGCCTCGTCGGCCGCGGCCTGCTTGCCCGCGCGGTCGCGCACCAGCTCCACGCCGATGAACAGGCCCGCGCCGCGCACGTCGCCGATCAGGTCGTGCCGGCGCGCCAGCTCGCCGAAGCCCTGCCGGATGTAGTCGCCGATCGCGGCCGCGTTCTCCTGCAGCCCGTTCTTCTGGATCACGTCCAGCGTCGCCCGGGCGGCCGCGCAGGACACCGGGTTGCCGCCGAACGTGTTGAAGTAGCGCGCCTCGCGGCCGAACGCCGCGATCACTTCCGGCCTGGCCACCAGGCCCGAGACCGGATGCCCGTTGCCCATCGGCTTGCCCATCGTGACGATGTCGGGCACCAGGCCGTGGCGCTGGAAGCCCCACATCGCGGTCCCCGTCCTGGCAAAGCCGGCCTGCACTTCGTCGGCGATGAAGATGCCGCCGGCGCGGCGCATTACCTCGACCGCCTCGCGCAGGAAGCCGGGCGGGTCGGCGAACACGCCGTCGCTCGAGAACAACGTGTCCACGATCAGCGCGGCCGGCCGGATGCCGTGCCGGAGCATGTCGTCGATGGCGTGCTGGACGTCGCGCGCGAACCGCGCCCCCACGGTGTCCGGGTCGCCGAAATAGCTGTCCGGCGCGGGCACGGCGCGCACGTCCGCGCCGAGCGGGACCGACTTGCCCAGCGACGGCGAGATCGCCGCGACGGCGGCGGTGACGCCGTGGTAGGCCAGCTGCGTCACCACCACGCCGGTGCCGCCGGTGTGGCGGCGGGCGATGCGCAGCGCCAGGTCGTTGGCTTCGCTGCCGGTGCAGGCGAACATCGCCTGCGAAAGCTCGGCGGGAAAGGTGGCCAGCAACTGCTCCGCGTAGTCCAGCACGCCTTCGTGCAGATAGCGCGTGTGGGTGTTGAGCGTGGCGGCCTGCCGGGCGATGGCCTCGACCACCTCGGGGCGGCAGTGCCCGACCGATGCCACGTTGTTGTAGGCGTCGAGGTAGGCCTTGCCGGTGTTGTCGTACAGCCAGACGCCCTCGCCGCGGACCATGTGCAGCGGCTCTTCGTAGAAGAGCCGGTATGCCGGCCCCAGCAGCCGCTGCCGGCGCTCGATCAGCGCGCGGTCGATGTCGCCCAGCGTGCCCGACCGCGCGGGGTCGAAGGCGTTGAGCATGGCCTTGTCTTTACTCATGGTGGTTCTCCGGTTCGCCGCCGATCGCCTCTAGCACGGTGTGTTCAGCCTGCCCGCGCGGCAACGCGGCCAGGCGATGAAGGCCGGTCCACGACAGGGCATTGTTGCGCAGGATGTATGCGCTGTTCTCGGGATGCTGCCGCGCGCGCCAGCCGGTGATCAGCACCGTGATCAGCAGCCGCGCGGCGATGAGGTCGGGCAGCACGCCGGCCTCCGCCTCGGTCAGCGGGAGGACGCGGTGGTAGGCCCGGACGCAGTCGAGCGCCGTCGCCAGCGGGTCGGGCGCGTCGGCGAGCTGGTAGGCGCACGCCACGGCGAGGTCGTTGACCAGCGGCGCCTCCACCATGTCGCCGAAATCCAGGATCGCGGTCACGCGCTCGGTGTCGTGCTCGTCCACCAGCACGTTGTAGGCGTTGAGATCGTTATGGATGACCTGCCGGCGCAGGCCCGCGACCCGCTGCGCGGTGGCCTGCTCGTAATGGTCGAGGAACTGCGTGGCCAGCGCGCGACGCGGGCCGTCTTCGACCAGGGCCAGCAGCGGACGCAGCTGGGAGACGTGCTGGATGTCCCACAGCAGCCGGTGATTCGAATGCGCGTGGGAAAAGCCCGCCAGGGCCTGGTCGAAGCGCGCCAGGGCGCCGCCGAGGGCCTGGCGCTGCCTGGCGCTGCGCGCCACCTTGTACAGCGGCACGCCGGGCAGGAAGGTGATCAGCCGCACCGCCTGGCGCAGCCCGCCGGCGCCCACCTCGCGCCAGTGGATGCTCTCGCCGCTCCTGGTCGGCAGGATGCCCGGCACCGGCAGCGCCGGCTGTGCACGCATCAGGTGCAACTGCGCCTGGGTCTGGAAATCCGTTACCCCGGGGTCCTCGGCCGGGTGCGTGACCTTGAGCACGTAGGTGCCGCCATCGCGGCCGTCGAGCCGGAAATTCTGGTCGCGCTCGCTGCTCAGCACCGTCGCGCGGCTGTCGATGCCATACACTTCCGCGGCCAGCGCCTGCGCCTGCCGGAGGTCGAGCTTGGGTGTCGACACGGCAAACAGCCCGTCGCCGCCGAGCGGATCCGGCATGCCATGCATGCCGCCTGCCTGCGCCTGCGTTGCCGCCTGGCGCTCAATCGCCTGCCTCATATCTGGATCTATCCGTAGAGTGACCGTGCGCACAACTATAGGGCGCATTGGCGTTACTTTGGATAGCCATTTCCGAGTATTCCATATGGCCACTTTGGTCGCTTTCCGGTAATCCGCCGCCGCGCCGCTCAAGTTGGTGCAGGCGGGCAGGCGGGCGCGGCCCAGGTTGGTGCACGGCGCGGCGCGCCCGCGCCGCCGCGCCGGCCCCTAGGACACCGCGACTTTCCGCGGCCGCGCGGCCTGCGTGCCGGCCGGCGCGGCGACTGCCCGCCCGCGCGCCAGCACCGGCGCCAGCGCCGCCCCGGTATGGCTGGCCTTGACCTTCACCAGCCCTTCCGGATCGGTCGCGGCGACGATGGCGCCGCCGGCCACGCCGCCCTCCGGCCCGAGGTCGATGATCCAGTCGGCCTCGGCGATCACGTCGAGGTCGTGCTCGATCACCACCACGCTGTGGCCGCCGTCGGCGAGCCGGTGCAGCACGCGGATCAGCTTGGCCACGTCGGCCATGTGCAGGCCCACGGTGGGCTCGTCCAGCACGTAGAGCGTGTGCGGCGCCTGCTGGCCGCGCCGCGTGATGTCGTCGCGCACCTTGGACAGCTCCGTCACCAGCTTGATGCGCTGCGCCTCGCCGCCGGACAGCGTGGGCGAGGGCTGGCCCAGCGTGAGGTAGCCCAGGCCCACGTCCTTCATCAGCTGCAGCGGATGGGCGATGTTGGACATGGCGGCGAAGAATTCCACCGCCTCGTCGATCTCCATCGTCAGCACGTCGCCGATGTTCTTGCCGCGCCACGTCACCGCCAGCGTCTCGGGGTTGAAGCGCTGGCCGTGGCAGACGTCGCACGGCACCTTCACGTCGGGCAGGAAGCTCATGCCGATGGTGCGCACGCCCTGGCCTTCGCAGGCCGGGCAGCGGCCGTCGCCGGTGTTGAACGAGAAGCGCGAGGCGGAGTAGCCGCGCGCCTTGGCTTCGAGCGTCTGCGCGAACAGCTTGCGGATGGTGTCCCACACGCCGATGTAGGTGGCCGGGCACGAGCGCGGCGTCTTGCCGATCGGGGTCTGGTCCACTTCCAGCACGCGGTCGATGCTCTCGAAGCCGGTGACGGCGTCGCAGCCCTGCCAGTCGTGCGCGACGTCGAGCTTGCGGCGCGGCTCGGCGCGCGCGGCGCTGCGCGTGCGCGCGGCATTGGCGGCATCGGCGCCGGCGGCCTTGCGCGCGCGGCGCGTGGCCGGCGACGACATCACCGAGCGGCCCACCGCGTCGAGCAGGTTGGTCATCAGCACGTCGCGCGCGAGCGTGGACTTGCCCGAGCCGGACACGCCGGTGATCGCCACCAGCCGCCCGAGCGGGATGCCGGCGGTGACGCCGCGCAGGTTGTGCAGCGAGGCGCCGTGCACGGTCAGCCATTGCGCCGGCACCGCCTCGCGGCCCTTGCCTTCGGGGCGCACCGCGCGGCGCGGCTGCAGCGGATGCAGGATCGGGTGCGCGAGGAACTGGCCGGTCAGCGAGTCGGGGCTGGCCGACAGCGCCGCCACCCCGCCCTGCGCCACCAGCGTGCCGCCGCGCTTGCCGGCGCCGGGGCCGATGTCGATGATGTGGTCGGCACGGCGGATGGTGTCCTCGTCGTGCTCCACCACCACCAGCGTGTTGCCCTTCTCGCCGAGCTTGCGCAGCGCGTCGAGCAGGATCTGGTTGTCGCGCGGATGCAGGCCGATGGTGGGCTCGTCGAGCACGTAGCACACGCCCTGCAGGTTGCTGCCGAGCTGCGCGGCGAGGCGGATGCGCTGCGCCTCGCCGCCCGAGAGGCTGGGCGCGGCGCGGTCCAGGCTGAGGTAGCCCAGGCCCACTTCTTCCAGGAACTGCAGGCGGCTGCGGATCTCGCTGACCACGTCGCGCGCGATCTCGGCGTCGCGCCCGGCCAGGCGCAGCGTCTGCACCCAGCGGTGGGTGTCGGACACGGTCCACCGCGCCACGTCGGTGATGGCGTGCGCGTCGAACGTGACCGCGCGCGCCACCGGGTTCAGGCGCGTGCCGCCGCAGTCGGGGCACGGCAGGTCGGCCACGTCGTCGGGCTCCTGCTGCTCGGACGGCAGGGTCTGCTCGCGGCCGCGGTTGTCGTCGGCCATCACGGTGTCGTCGAAGGCGGCGCGCTGCTCGCGCGTGAGCGTGAGGCCGGTGCCGACGCAGCTCGGGCACCAGCCGTGCTTGCTGTTGTACGAGAACAGGCGCGGGTCCAGCTCGGGATAGCTGGTGCTGCATACCGGGCAGGCGCGCTTGGTGGAGAACACCGTGGTGGCGCCGATGCCGCGCGTGCCGCCGTTGCCCATCGCGTGGCCGAGGCCGTCGAGCGGCGCCAGCAAATGCATCACGCCCTTGCCGGCTTCGAGCGCCTGGCCGAGCAGCGCGCGCAGCGCGGCCTCGTTCTCGGCCGAGACCTTGATGTCGCCGACCGGCAGCTCGATGGTGTGCTCGCGGAAGCGGTCCAGGCGCGGCCACGGATCGACCGGCAGGAATTCGCCGTCCACGCGCAGGTGCGTGTTGCCGCGCGCCTTGGCCCACTTGGCGAGGTCGGTGTAGACGCCCTTGCGGTTGACCACCAGCGGCGCCAGCAAACCCACGTGCTGGCCCTTGTAGTCGCGCAGCAGCTGCGCGGCGATGGACTCGGGGCTCTGCGAAGTGACCGGCGTGCCGTCGTGGATGCAGTGCTGGATGCCCAGCTTCACGTACATCAGGCGCAGGAAGTGCCAGACCTCGGAGGTGGTCGCCACCGTGCTCTTGCGCCCGCCGCGCGACAGGCGCTGCTCGATCGCCACCGTGGGCGGGATGCCGTACACCGCGTCCACCTCGGGCCGCCCGGCCGGCTGCACGATCGAGCGCGCGTAGGCGTTGAGCGATTCGAGATAGCGGCGCTGCCCTTCGTGGAACAGGATGTCGAAGGCCAGCGTGGACTTGCCCGAGCCGGACACGCCCGTGACCACGTTGAACTTGCCGTGCGGGATGTCGACGTTGAGCGCCTTGAGGTTGTGCTCGTGCGCGTTGACGATGCGCACCACGTCCACGCCTTCCACCGCGCGGCGCTCGCGCGCGGCGCGCAGCGCGGCCTGCAGCGGCACGCCTTCGTCGTCGAGCGCGAAGGCGTGGCCGATGGCGCGGTCGTAGTGCAGCAGCGCCTGCCCGGTGTGGGACGCCGCGCACTGCCGCACGTCCTGCGGCGTGCCCACGCACAGCACCTCGCCGCCGGCGTCGCCGCCCTCGGGGCCGAGGTCGATGATCCAGTCGGCCGCGCGCACCACGTCGAGGTTGTGCTCGATCACGATCAGCGAGTGGCCGCCGTCGAGCAGCTTGCCGAACGCGCGCATCAGCTTGGCGATGTCGTCGAAGTGCAGCCCGGTGGTGGGCTCGTCGAACATGAACAGCCGGCCTTCGTGCGGCAGCGGCTTGTTGCGCGACGCCATGCCGCCGTGCGCGGTCTCGGCCAGGTAGCCGGCTAGCTTGAGGCGCTGGGCCTCGCCGCCCGACAGCGTCGGCACCGGCTGGCCCAGCTTGACGTATTCCAGGCCCACGTCGACGATCGGCTGGAGCACGCGCAGCACCGCGGCGTCGCCGGCGAAATACGCCACCGCCTCGCTCACGGTCAGCTCCAGCACGTCGGCCACGCTGAGCGGGCGCGGCGGCTGGCCCGGCAGCGCGCGCTCGATCTTCACCTCGAGGATCTCGGCGCGGTAGCGGCGCCCGTCGCAGTCGGGGCAGCGCAGGTAGACGTCGGAGAGGAACTGCATCTCGACGTGCTCGAAGCCGGAGCCGCCGCACGTGGGGCAGCGCCCGTCGCCCGAGTTGAAGCTGAACATGCCGGCGGTGTAGCTGCGCTGCAGCGCCATCGGCGCCTTGGCGAACAGCTTGCGGATCTCGTCGAACGCGCCCACGTAGCTGGCCGGGTTGGAGCGCGCGGTCTTGCCGATCGGCGACTGGTCGACGAACACCACGTCGCTGACCTGCCCGGCGCCTTCCAGCCGGCGGAACGCGCCGGGCGCGTCGGTGGACTTGCCGAAGTGGCGCGCCATCGCCGGGTAGAGCACGTCCTGCAGCAGCGTGGACTTGCCCGAGCCGGACACGCCGGTCACGCACACCAGGCGCTGCAGCGGGATCGCCACGGTGACGTCGCGCAGGTTGTGCTCGGTGGCGCCTTCCAGCACGATGCGCGGCGTGGCGGCGTCCACCGGGCGCGGCGCCCACGCGGACAGGTCGGTCACCTGGCGGCGCCCGGCGAGGTATTCGCCGGTGAGCGTGCCGGCGGCGCGGATGTCGCCCGGCGTGCCGTCATAGATGATGTTGCCGCCACGCTCGCCGGGGCCGGGACCCATGTCGATCAGGCGGTCGGCCGCGAGCATCACGGACGGGTCGTGCTCCACCACCACCAGCGTGTTGCCGGCGTCGCGCAGGCGCCGCATGGCCTCGACGATGCGGTTGAGGTCGCGCGGGTGCAGGCCGATGCTGGGCTCGTCGAGCACGAACAGCGTCTTCACCAGCGAGGTGCCGAGCGCCGTGGTCAGGTTGATGCGCTGCACCTCGCCGCCGGAGAGCGTGCGGCTCTGGCGGTCCAGCGTGAGGTAGCCCAGGCCCACGTCGCACAGGTATTTCAGGCGCGTGCGCACCTCGGCCAGCAGCAGCTTGAGCGCGTCGTCGAGCATCAGGCTCGGCAGCGTGAGTTCGTCGAAGAACTGGCGGATGCGCCCGATCGGCATCAGCATCAGGTCGTGCACGGTCAGGCCCGGCAGCGCCTCGAGCTGGCCGCGGTCCCAGTCCACGCCGCGCGGCAGGAAGCGCCGCGCCGGCTCGCACACGGCGTCGGCGCCGGCCTTGCCGCCCAGGCGCCACAGCAGCGCCTCGGTCTTCAGGCGCGCGCCGCCGCAGGTCTCGCATGGGGTGTAGCTGCGGTACTTCGACAGCAGCACGCGGATGTGCATCTTGTAGGCCTTCGACTCGAGATAGTCGAAGAAGCGCTTGACGCCGTACCAGTGCGTGTTCCACTTGCCGTTCCAGTCCGGCGAGCCGTCGATGACCCAGGCGCGCTCGGCCGCGGTCAGGCTGGACCACGCTACGTCGCGCGGGATGCCGGCCTTCGCGGCGTAGCGCATCAGGTCGTCCTGGCATTCCTTCCAGGCCGGCGTCTGCATCGGCTTGATGGCGCCGTCGCGCAGGCTCTTGCGCTCGTCCGGGATCACCAGCCCGAGGTCGACGCCGATCACGCGGCCGAAGCCGCGGCAGGTCTCGCACGCGCCGTAGGCGGAGTTGAACGAGAACAGCGCGGGCTGCGGGTCGGCGTAGCGGATGTCGCTCTCGGGGCTGTGCAGGCCGGTGGAGAAGCGCCACACCTGCGGCTCGGCCGCCTCGTCGGCGGCGTTGAGCACGTAGACGTTGACGCGGCCGCCGCCGCGCTTGAGTGAGGCCTCGATGGCCTCCAGCGCGCGCGCCTTCTCCGTGTTGCCGAGGCGGAAGCGGTCGGCCACCACGTCGAGCACCTTGCGCGGGCCGGTCGGCGACGCGACCACGCGCTGCGCCTGCACGCGCGTGTAGCCGCTGACCGACAGCCATTGCGCGATCTCGGCCTCGGTGGTGGTCTCGGGCAGCTCCACCGGGAACGTCACCACCAGGCGCGGATCGTCCTGCGCGGCGCGCGCCTGCAATTCGGCGTAGATGGTCTCGGGCGAATCGTGGCGCACCGGCTGCGCGGTCTTGCGGTCGAACAGCTCGGCCGCGCGCGCGTAAAGCAGCTTGAGGTGGTCGTTGAGCTCGGTCATGGTGCCGACCGTGGAGCGCGAGCTGCGCACCGGGTTGGTCTGGTCGATGGCGATCGCCGGCGGCACGCCGTCCACGCGGTCCACCTGCGGCCGGTCCATGCGGTCGAGGAACTGGCGCGCGTAGGCGCTGAAGGTCTCGACGTAGCGGCGCTGGCCCTCGGCGTAGAGCGTGTCGAACACCAGGCTCGACTTGCCCGACCCGGACGGCCCCGTCACCACGGTCATTTCGCCGGTGTGCAGGTCGAGGTCGAGATTCTTGAGATTGTGCTGACGGGCTCCGCGGATGCGGATGACACCGGATGACATGGCTTGCGTCCTCTTGGCTTGCGGTTTGCTGCGGGTGGGCGGGGCGCGGCGGCGAGTGTCGCCGGCGGCACGCAGCATGCGGTATTGGTACGATCAGGCCGCTATCCTATCCCGAAGCACGCGCGCGCGCCCGCTTGCCGGGTGTGGCGCTGACATCTCCTGACAGTACGCTGTCAGGAGAAAACAGGGACGGATACGCCGCCGGGCTGGCAAACTGCGGGCATGGCCGCGCCGCGGGCGGCGCCCGGCCCACACCGAAACCACGAGAACGGAAAAAAAACGATGGCGAAGTCCCCACGCGGCGCCGACGCGCTCGCCGCCACGCTGGCGCGGGCCGGCGTGCGCCGCCTGTTCACCTTGTCCGGCAACCACGTGATGCCGGTCTTCGATGCCTGCCTCGGCGCCGGCATCGCGCTGGTGCACGTGCGCCACGAAGCCGCCGCCGTGCACATGGCCGACGCCTGGGCGCGCCTGACCGGCGAGGTCGGCGTGGCGCTGGTGACCGGCGGCCCCGGCCATGCCAACGCGGTGTCGGCGCTCTACACCGCGCAGATGTCGGAGTCTGCGGTGGTGCTGCTGTCCGGCCACGCGCCGAACCGGCAGCACGGCTTCGGCGCGTTCCAGGAAATGCGCCAGGCCGAGATGGCGGCGCCGGTGTGCAAGGCCGCGTGGACCTGCGCCGGCGCGGATGCGGTCGCCGCCGACATGGCGCTGGCGATGCGCATCGCCGCCGCCGGCCGGCCCGGCCCGGTGCACCTGAGCCTGCCGACCGACGCGCTCGAAGACCTCGTGGGCCCGGCCGGCGCGCCC
>NZ_AQPL01000299.1:0-18303 GCF_000395345.1 Cupriavidus sp. WS
ATCCTGGCCGGGCCGGCGTGGCTGAGCGCGCGCGGGCGCGCCGCCACCGCGGCGCTGGAAGCCGGCACCGGCATCCCGGTGGCCGGCATGGAAAGCCCGCGCGGCATCGCCGACCCGGGCCTGGGCGCGTTCGCGCAGATGCTGGCGCGCGCCGACTGCGTGCTGCTGCTGGGCAAGCGCCTGGACTTCACGCTGCGCTTCGGCGCCGCGCCCGCGTTCGCGCCGGACTGCGCCTTCCTGCAGATCGACGCCGACGCGGACGAACTCGCGCGCAGCCAGCGCGCCGCCGGCGAGCGCCTGCGCTTCGCGCGGCAGGCCGACGTGGGCAGCGCCATCGCGCAGCTCGCGCAACTCGCGGCCGGCAGCCAGGCGCACGCCGCGTGGCGCGGCGAAGTGGACGCCGCGATCCGCTACCGGCCGGCGGCGTGGGACACCGCGGCCGGCGCCGGCGCGCTGCACCCGGTGCAGGCCTGCCGCCCGCTGCAGACCATCCTGGACAGCCACCCCGACGCGGTGCTGGTTTCCGACGGCGGCGAGTTCGGGCAGTGGGCGCAGGCCTGCCTGCACGCGCCGCACCGCCTCGTCAACGGCCCCGCCGGCGCCATCGGCGCGGGCCTGCCGATGGCGCTGGCGGCGCGGCTGGCGCAGCCGGAAGCCCCGGTCATCGCCATGATGGGCGACGGCAGCGCCGGCTTCCATATCGCCGAGTTCGACACCGCGCTGCGCTACGGCCTGCCGTTCGTCGCCGTGGTCGGCAACGACGCGCGCTGGAACGCCGAGTACCAGATCCAGCTGAACAGCTACGGCCGGGACCGGCTGGTCGGCTGCGAGCTGCTGCCCACGCGCTACGACCAGGTGTGCGCGGCCTTCGGCGGGCACGGCGAGCTGGTGCGGGAGGCGGGAGAACTGCTGCCCGCCGTGCGGCGCGCCATCGCCTCGGGCAAGCCGGCCTGCGTCAACGTGCGGATCGAGGGCGTGGCGGCGCCGCTGGTGGCGCGCGGCTAGGCACCGTGCACAATGCGGGCTGCCGCCCCCGAGCAGAAAAATCAGAGACACACAGACATGGAACTTCGGCAGCTACGCTATTTCGTCCAGGTGGTGGAGATGGGCAGCATGGGCCAGGCGGCGCAGAAGCTGGGCGTGGTCACTTCCGCGCTGAGCCAGCAGATCAGCCGGCTGGAGAGCGAGCTGTCCACGCGCCTGCTGCAGCGCACCTCCAGCGGCGCGGTGCCCACCGACGCCGGCCTGGCCTTCTGGCGCCAGGCGCAGCTCGCCATCCGCCATGCCGACGACGCGGTGCGCGCGGCCCAGCTCGCGCGCCTGTCCGGCCACGTCAGCGTGGGCATGGCGCCCAGCACCGTGGCCGTGCTCGGCCTGCCGTTCATGCTGGCCATGCGCGAGCGCTATCCCGACATCCGCCTGCACCTGGTGGAGAACCTGTCCGGCAACCTGGCCGCGATGATCGGCGCGCGCCAGCTCGACCTCGCCGTGCTGTTCCAGGTCGAGGCCGGCCAGCGCTGGAGCGTGACGCCGCTGCTGGAAGAGCGGCTGTTCCTGATCGCGCGCGACGGCCTGCCCGGCGTGCCCGCCGGCGGCCCGCTGGAGCTGGAGCAGCTCGGCGCGCTGCCGCTGATCCTGCCGAGCAGCCCGCACGGCCTGCGCGCGCTGCTCAACCAGGCGTTCGCGCGCGGCCAGCACCAGCCCAACGTGGTGGCCGAGATCGACGGCCTGGCCATGCTGATGGACGCGGTGCGCGCCGGCCTGGGCGCCACCATCCAGCCCGGCGCCGCGGTGGCGCGGCTGCTCGGCGAGCCGCTCGCCATGACCGAGATCGCCGACGGCGGCAACGGCACCCACGGCGGCAATGGCTCCGGCACGGTGTGCCGGCCCAACCTGCTGGTCAGCCTGAGCGACGACGAACTGTCGCCGGCCGGGCTGGCCGCGCGCACCGTGCTGGCCAGCGTGACGCGCGCGCTCGTCACCGAGGGCCGCTGGCCCGGCGCCACCCTTCACGAATCCTGAAGACCCCTTGCCGCAACGTGACTGGCGCCGCCCGGCGGCGCTGCGTACAGTCACGCCAACAGCGCGCCCCGCCGGCGCATGCCATCGCATTGCCCGGCGCATGACGCACGCACGACAAGAGCCATCCCTCCAGGAGACATCATGCAGTCCACCGCCCGCCGCGCCGCGCTCGCCGGCATCATCGGCACCCTCCTCATGTCCGCCGGCGCCGCGTCGTTCGCGGCGGACCCGTGGCCCGCCAAGCCGGTCACGCTGGTGGTGCCGTTCGCCGCGGGCGGCACCACCGACATCATCGGCCGCACCATCGGCCAGAAGCTCGGCGAGGCGCTGCACCAGCCGGTGGTGGTGGACAACCGCCCCGGCGCGGGCGGCACGCTCGGCGCCGGCATCGTGGCGCGCGCGCAGCCGGACGGCTACACCCTGCTGCTGGCCACCGTGGCGCACACGATGGCGCCCGGCATCTACAAAAGCCTGCCCTACGATTTCATCAGGGACCTCGACCCCGTCGGGCTGGCCGCGCTGACGCCCAACGTGCTGCTGGTCAACCAGTCGATCCCGGCCAAGAACGTGCCGGAGCTGATCGCCTACATCAAGGCGCATCCGGGCAAGGTCAACTACGGCTCGGCCGGCACCGGCAGCACCGAGCACCTGTCCGGCGAGCTGTTCCGCTCGATGACCCACACCGACATCGCCCACGTGCCCTACAAGGGCGGCGCGCCGATGATGACCGACCTGATCGCCGGCCAGATCCAGATGGCCATCGAGACCAGCCCGTCGGCCGCGCCGCACGTGCGCAGCGGCAAGGTCCGCGCGCTGGCGGTGACGACGGCCAAGCGCTCGGGCGCCTACCCCGGCGTGCCCACGCTGGACGAGAGCGGCGTGAAGGGCTTCGAAGTGACCACGTGGTACGCCGTGATGGCGCCGCACGGCACGCCGCTGGCGGTGGAGCAGCGCGTGGCCGCCGAGCTGGCCAAGCTGCTCAAGCAGCCCGACGTGCAGAAGCGCTTCGAGGAACAGGGCGTGACCGCCGGCGACATGACGCCCGCGCAACTGGCCGGCTTCATCCGCGCCGAGACGGTCAAGTGGACCAAGGTGGCGAAGGACTCCGGCGCCAGCGCGGAGTAAGACGGAAAGACCCGGCGCGGCACCCCGCCGCGCCGCCCGCCGCGATGGCGGCGCCCCGAGCGCCTAGCCCGCGGCCTGCCAGCCGCGCACCTCGATGCGGTTCACGGCGCTGGCCTGCCTGGGGCCGAGGCGCAGGTCGCCCAGCGACACCAGCTGCAGGCCGCCGGCGGACGGTGGCAGCGCCACGCCGTCCTGCTCCACCATCACGATGGCGCCCTCGCCCACCGGCGTGTTGTACAACTCGTGCCAGGTGAACAGGCAGGCGTAGCCGTCGCCGGCCAGCGCGGCGATGACCAGCCGCTTGCACACCGCGCGCGGCAGCGACTGCATGCCCGCCGCATCGAGCAGCGCCGTCAGCCGCACGCCGCGCATGCCGCCCAGGTCGCGCACGTGCCGCCCCGAATAGCACGCGATGGTGGCCGGGCCGCTGCGCACGTCGGCCAGCGCGAGCAGCTCGTCGCGGCCGAAGCTGCGGCTGCCCGGCAGCACGCCGGTCACGGCGATGCTGTCGGAGAAATGCCGGACGTCCTGCATATCCTGCGCGTCCTGCGCGTGCGGCGGATGCGCCTGCGGCGCGGTTTCGGTCAGCATGGCGTCTTGCCTCCGTGTCATCTGGGTTCCGCGCGCGGGCCGCGCAACCGGCTCGTAGTATATCGCCGAATATAACGGCAAACCCCGCTGCCGGAACGCCGCGGCATTGCGCGTGCCGCCGGCACCGCAGGCCGTGGCCAGCGCATGCCCGTTGTGCTTCCTCGCGCCCTTGCCTACCATGCACTCACGCCCCGCGGCGCCGACAGGCGCCGGGCGTCCAGCCGACGGAGGTAGCGACATGACCCCACGTGTACCCGCTTGCCGGCCCGGCGCCCGCGCGGCCCGCCACCGGGCGGCGCCGTGACGGCGGCCGGCGGCGACGCGGGCGCCAGGCCGGCCGGCAGCTTCGCGCCGCTGGCGCAGACCACCTTCGCCGTGCTGTGGGCGGCCACGGTGCTGGGCAACGTGGGCAGCTTCATGCGCGACGTGGCCAGCGCCTGGCTGGCCACCGACCTGTCCGGCTCGCCGGCGGCCGTGGCCACGATCCAGGCCGCGGCGACGCTGCCGGTGTTCCTGCTGGCGATTCCCGCCGGCGTGCTGTCCGACATCCTCGACCGGCGCCGCTTCCTGATCGTGATCCAGGCCGCGCTGGCGCTGGTGAGCGGCACGCTGATGACGCTGGCCTGGCGCGGCGCGCTGACCATCGAGATCCTGGTGGCGATGGCCTTCGCCGGCGGCATCGGCGCGGCCATGATGGGGCCGACCTGGCAGTCGATCGTGCCCGAGCTGGTGCCGCAGCGCGAGCTCAAGAACGCGGTGGCGCTCAACGCGCTGGGCGTCAACATCGCGCGCGCCATCGGCCCGGCCGCGGGCGGGCTGCTGCTGGCGGCCTTCGGCGCGGCCGTGACCTATGGCTTCGACCTCGCCAGCTACGTCTTCGTGGTGGCGGCGCTGCTGTGGTGGAAGCGCCCGGCCCGCGCCGACGACCCGCTGCGCGAGCAGTTCTTCGGCGCCTTCCGCGCGGGGCTGCGCTTCACGCGCGCGCACCGCCGGCTGCACGTGGTGCTGGCGCGCTCGGCCTGCCATTTCGCCTTCGGCAGCAGCGTGTGGGCGCTGTTGCCGCTGGTGGCCAAGCAGTTGCTGCACGGCGGCGCGAGCCTCTACGGCATCCTGCTCGGCGCGGTCGGCGCGGGCGCCATCCTCGGCGCGCTGGCCATGCCCGGCCTGCAGCGCCGCCTCGATGCCGACGGCCTGGTGCTGCTGTCCGCGCTCGCCACCGCGGCGGTGATGGCGGCGCTGTCGGCCGCGCCCCCGGTGTGGCTGGCGCTGCCGCTGCTGCTCCTGCTGGGCGCGGCGTGGATCATGGCGCTGACCACGCTCGGCGGCACCGCGCAGGCGATCCTGCCGAACTGGGTGCGCGGCCGCGCGCTGGCGGTGTACCAGATGGTCTTCAACGGCGCGATGGCGGGCGGCAGCCTGCTGTGGGGCTTCGTCGCGCAGGAGCTGGGCGTCGCCCAGGGGCTGATGGCGGCGGCGGCCGGGCTGGCCGTGGCCGGCGTGGCGCTGCACCGGGTCAAGCTGCCGCGCGGCGAGGACGACCTCGTGCCGGCGCACCACTGGCCCGAGCCGGCGCTGGCCGAAGCCGTGGCGCATGACCGCGGCCCGGTGATGGTCCAGATCGCCTACCGCGTCAGCAGCGAGAACCGCGACGGCTTCCTGCGCGCGGTCCATGCGCTGTCCGAGGAGCGCCTGCGCGACGGCGCGTTCAACTGGGGCGTGATGGAAGACGCGGCCGATCCCGGCGCGTTCACCGAGTGGTTCCTGGTGGAGTCGTGGGCCGAGCACCTGCGCCAGCACGAGCGCGTGCCGAACGCCGACGCCGACCTCCAGCGCGACGTCAGCCGCTTCCACAGCGGCCCCGGCGCGCCGCAGGTGCGCCACCTGCTGGCGGTGGCGCCACCGCCACCCGCGGCGACCTGAGGCGCCCCGCGCGTGCGCGGCACGCCGCATGCGGAAAACGCAAACGACTGTGTATGCGGCCCGGGCGACGCTGCCCCCGCGCCGAAAGACCTCTATACTGGACTCATGCTGCACCACAGCATTTCGTGGTTCGCGCAGCGCATTCCCAGGAGGCAGGCATGTCACTCTGCGAGCTGTGCATGGCGCAAGTCGACCGCCCCGGCCATTTCCCGCCACATCCGCGGCTCGTCAAGGCCAGTACGTTCCACGCCGGCGCGGGCGGCAACGCGTTCGTCTATCGCTGCCAGGTCTGCGGGCAGACCATCCTGCTGTCCGCCACCACCGAGGACGGGCCGGACCGCTGGACCCATCTCAAGAGCACCGAACCGTAACGGGCGGGCGCGCCGCAACAAAAAGAGCCGTCCAGCAGACGGCTCCAGTGGTTCCCCGCGATCAATGACCGCCCGGCCGGCTCGCGGCGTCTCTGGGGACGCACGTCCAGCATGATCGGCAAGGCGGCACCGGGCACGGCCACGGCGTGTTCACTGCTTGTCCGCGCCGGCCCGATCCGTTGCGGATTGTGCCGGCGCACGGTGACAGCACGAAGTCGGCACGGTGGCCCGGGCGGCACTCGCGGCAGGCGCGCATGGCGCGGATGGCGCCCCGATAGTGTCCCTTGAGGCACAGCGGATTCGGCCGGAAGCAAGACGATGCGGAAGAAGCCTTGCCGCGCACTTGCCCCGCCCGGGACGTTCATCGAGAATGACCGGGCAGCCACGCCCGGCCGGCACGCCGGCGGCCGTGGCCGGAGGAAGGGAACACGAAACACGCGACGACGGCATGACGATGCGCCTCGTGGCGGCCAGTCAAAGGAAAGCCTTCAAATGAACAATCTTCATCGGGAACTCGCACCGCTGTCCGAAGGTGCGTGGGGACAGATCGAGCAGGAAGCATCCCGCACCCTCAAGCGCTACTTCGCGGCGCGGCGCGTGGTGGACCTGATCGGGCCGAAGGGGCCCGAGCTCGCCGCGGTCGGCACCGGCCACCTGCGGCAGATCGCCGCGCCGGGCGACGGCGTCGAAGCCACCCAGCGCGACGTGCGGGCGCTGGTGGAGCTGCGCGTGCCGTTCGAGCTGTCGCGCGCGGAGATGGACAGCGTCGAGCGCGGCTCGAACAATCCCGACCTGCAGCCGCTCAAGGACGCGGCCCGCAAGCTCGCCGACGCCGAGGACCGCATCGTCTTCGACGGCTACGCGGCGGCCGGCATCCAGGGCATCGCCCAGGGCGCCAGCAATGTCGCGCTGGCCCTGCCGGCCGACATCAGCGGCTATCCGGCCGTGGTGGCGCAGGCGGTGGACCAGCTGCGCCGCGCCGGCGTCGACGGCCCCTACCGGCTGCTGCTCGGCGACCAGCCGTTCACGGCCCTGAGCGGCGCCACCGACAGCGGTTATCCCGTGCTGCGCGACATCCGCGAGCTCGTGGACGGCGACATCATCTGGGCGCCGGCGATGCAAGGCGGCGTGGTGCTCACCGAGCGGGGCGGCGATTTCGAGCTGCACGTCGGCCAGGACGTCTCGATCGGCTACCTTGGCCATACCGACACCACCGTGCGCCTGTACTTCCAGGAAACCCTCACCTTTCTCATGCTGACGGCCGAGGCGGCCGTGGTGCTGGGGCACGCCGGATAGTCGGCAGTCACCGGCAGCGGCCTGCGCGCGGCACGCGGGACCACCGGCCACGGTCGGCGGCCGCGGGCCGCGCCGGCGCCATCGCAAAATTGATCCGCGCGCATCGTTCCGCTATTGTTGGAACCCGATGCAAAAAACACTCCCCGACATGCCCAACCACATCCCCGAGCAGCAAGCCGTCTGCAGTCCGATCACGCGCAGCGCGATCTTCATCGTCGCCGTCATTTCCCCCGGCGACGAACACGCCGAAACGGTGCGCGCGCTGTGCGCCGACATCGCCGCGCTGGTGCGCTCCGTGGGCAAGCGCGTGCCCGCCAGCAACCTCTCGTGCGTGTGCGGATTCGGCTCCGATGCCTGGGACCGGCTGTTCGGCGACCCGCGTCCCGCGGGCCTGCACCCCTTTCGCGAATTCGGCGCCGGCGACCGGCGCGCGGTGGCGACGCCGGGCGACCTGCTCCTGCACATCCGCGCCGAGCAGATGGACCTGTGCTTCGAGCTCGCGACCCAGTTGATGGGCCGGCTCGGCGAGGCCGTCTCGGTGGTGGACGAAGTGCACGGCTTTCGCTACTTCGACATGCGCAGCATGGTGGGCTTCGTCGACGGCACCGAGAACCCGACCGGCGCCGAAGCCGTCGACTTCACCATCATCGGCGACGAGGACGCCGCGTTCGCCGGCGGCAGCTACGTGCTGGTGCAGAAGTACCTGCACGACATGGCCGGCTGGAACAAGCTGCCCGTGGAGACGCAGGAACGGATCATCGGCCGCACGAAACTCTCGGACATCGAGCTCGACGACGCGGTCAAGCCGTCGTCGTCGCACAGCTCGCTCACCACGCTCGAGGAAAACGGCGAAGAGGTGAAGATCCTGCGCGACAACATGCCGTTCGGCCAGCCCGGCAAAGGCGAGTTCGGCACCTACTTCATCGGCTATGCGCGCTCGCCCCGGCCGATCGAGCAGATGCTCGAGAACATGTTCGTGGGGCGGCCGCCCGGCAACTACGACCGGCTGCTCGACTTCAGCAAGGCCGTCACCGGCGGGCTGTTCTTCACGCCGTCGGCCACGCTGCTGGAAGCCCTCGCCGAGCGCCAGGCCGGCGCCGCCGGGGCCAGCCTGCCGTCCGCGGCGCCACGCGAGGACGGCTCGCTGAAGATCGGTTCGCTGAAGATCGGCTCGCTGAAGGCGGCTTCGGAAGCGGACTGAGGCGGCGTTGCCGACAAGGCAGGCTCGCCGCCTGCCTGCGGACAGACCAGCCCGATCGTTATTCCGCGTAGATGCCCGCGGCCTTGATGATCGGCGTCCAGCGCGCGACTTCCGCCTTGGTGCGTTTCCCCAGCGTCGGCGCGTCCAGCCGCGCGGCCGTCGGCACCGCAACGCCCATCTGGGCAAATCTCTGCAATACGGACGGGTCGGCAAGCGCGAAGCGCAAGGATTGGTTCAGGCGCTCGATGACGGCCGGCGGCGTGCCCTTCGGCGCGTAGAGGCCATGCCAGACCTCGAGCTCGAAATTCGCCAGGCCCGCTTCGGCGAACGTGGGCACATCCGGCAGGCTCGAAAGGCGCGAACCGGCGGCCAGCGCGTAGGGTTTCAGCAAACCGCTCTTGATGTACGGCCCCGTCGCCACCGGCTGGTCGCACAACAGGTCGACTTGCCCCGCGAGCAGGTCCTGCAGCGCCGGGCCGGTGCCGCGGTACGGCACCATCGTGACTTCGGTGCCGATCGTCTTGGCCAGCAGCATCGCGCAAAGATGCGAGGTCGAGCCGATGCCGGCATGGCCGAAGCGCACTTCTCCCTGCCGTTGCTTGATGGTGGCGATGACTTCCTTCAGGTTCGACGGCGCGAACCCCTTCGCGCCCACCAGGATCATCGGCACGTCGGCCGCCTGGCCGACCGGATCCAGGTCCTTGGTCGAGTCGAAGTTCAGTTTCTTGTACAGCGCCGGCGCGGTGGCGATGCCCATGTTGTGGAACAGAAGCGTGTAGCCGTTCGCCTGCGCGTTGACGACGCGCCCGGTTCCGATGGTCCCGCCGGCGCCGCCCGAGTTCTCGATGACCACCGGCTGCTTGAGGTTGCGCGACATCGCTTCGCCCAAGGCCCGCCCGATCACGTCGGTGGACCCGCCGGGCGCATACGGAATGATGACCTGAACCGGTTTGTTGGGATACGACTGAGCAGCCGCGATGGCTGACGTCAGCGCCATGACAATACCCGTGGCTGCTGCAAGGATGCGTTTCATGATGTCTCCAGTCTGAACGGCGACTTCTGTCGATTCGCCTTGTTTTTTCGGGCCCGCGGCCGTCACGGGGACGAGCGCGGCCCACCGCGCCTTGCGGCGCGGCAAATCCGTACATCGAGGAATTCGGGAAACGCCCGGGCTTTGCGCTGTCCGTCGGAAGCCCTGGCGGCTGCTCCGCAGGCTACGGGTGCTCGACGAAGCGATACATCTCCGTGTGGTCCGCGGCTTTCCCAAGCGCATTGGAAGCTTGCGTGCACAGCGCGTTGACATGCGCGCCCAGCCGCATGTCGGCCTGCACGGCCTCGGCCAGCACGGCCGCGATGGCAACGTCCTTGGCCATCAGTGCCAGCGAGAACCCGGAGTTGAACGCGCCGGAAAGCATGAACTGCTTTGCCTTGTTTTCCGTCGTGTTGTTCTTTCCGGTGGAGCTGTTCAGAACGTCGACCATGATGTTGGGGTCGATGCCAAAACGCTGTCCGGCAATCAGGGCTTCCGCGGTCGCAATCAGGCCGGCGGCCGACACGTAGTTGTTCAGCGCCTTCATCGCATGGCCCGCGCCGATGTCGCCGACACGGGTGAGCGTGGAACCCAGGTGGCCGAGCAACGGCCGCGCGCGGTCGACGTCGGCGGCATCGCCCCCGGCCATGATCGCCAGGGTGCCCGACCTTGCGCGGCTTACCCCGCCGGAAACCGGGGCGTCGATCATGGCCAGGCCCGCGGCCTTGACCGCTGCCGACAACGCCCGCGTGCGCACCGGGTCCGCGGAGCTCATGTCGATGACGAGCGCGCCTTGCCCGAGCACCTTCGTCAGCGCGAGGACCGCCTCGTCGACGATGTCGGAGTTCGGCAGCATCGTCACCACGACATCGCAGTCGCCGAACGCCTGCAGGTCCGCGGCGACGCGCGCCGCCTTGTTCTCGGCGGCGAAACGCTGCCGCGTCTCGGCCACCACGTCATACGCCAGGACGTTCACGCCCGCGGCCGCCAGCCGGCCGGCCATGGGGAAACCCATCATCCCCAGGCCGACGAATCCGATTTGCTTCATGGCCGGCTCCTTAGATACCCATTTCCTTGAACACTTCGCGGGCAATCCGGAACGAGTCGATCGCCGCCGGCACGCCGCAGTAGATCGCCACCTGCAGGAAGACCTCCTTGATTTCGTCCTTGGTCAGCCCGTTGTTGATGGCGCCGCGCACGTGCAGCTTCAGTTCGTGCGGCCGGTTGAGCGCGGCAATCATCGCGAGGTTCAGGAAGCTGCGGGTGCGGCGCTCGAGGCCGGGGCGGTTCCACACGTCGCCCCAGCAGTACTGCGTGACCAGCTCCTGCATGTCGCGATTGAAATCGTCGGCGTTCTTCAGCGAAGCGTCCACGTACTCGCTGCCCAGCACTTCACGACGGGTCTTGAGGCCTTTCTCGAACAGGTCTTGGTTCATGCGTGTCTCCTTTGGTTAACGGCTCCCATCGTAGAGCGCCGCTTTTCATAAGTCAATAAGATTGTCTGACAATCTGTTTGGCGAGAAATCTGGGATAATTTCCCGCAACCAGCATGGCAATCTATGGAAACAGACCTGTACATCAAGCGCGACATGACCACCCTGCGTCAGCAAGTGACGGACAGGTTGCGTCAGGCTATCCTTTCCGGCCGCTTCCTGCCGGGCGCGCGACTCGTGGAACGGGAACTATGCGAGAACCTGGGCGTGAGCCGGCCGCTCCTGCGCGAGGCGCTGCAGCAGCTCCAGGCGGAGGGATTGATTCACCTCATTCCCCACAAGGGCCCGGTGGTGGCAACCATTTCCGCGGAGGAAGCGCGCCAGATCTACGCCGTGCGCGCCTACCTGGAAGCGTGCATCGGGGAAGGCTTCGCGCGCAACGCGACGGACCCGCAGATTTCGCGGCTGAGAGCCGCGCTGCAATACCTGGCCACGCCGCAGGCATCCGCCGACACCGATGCCCTGCTGCTGGGCAAGAACACCTTCTACGCCATCCTGATGGAAGGCTGCGGCAATGAGATTGCCGGGCAAATGCTCACCCAGCTCAACAACCGCATCACCCTTCTGCGCCGCCTGTCTCTCGGGCGCACCGGACGGCTCGCCGAATCCATCAAGGAACTCGACGCGGTCGTGTCGGCGATCGAGAAGCGGGATGCGGAGACCACCCGCCAGCTGTGCTTCGACCACGTCCTGAGCGCGGCGAAGGCCGCCGAGGATGCGCGCTCCGTGAGCGGCGCTTGAGGCGGACGACGGAACCTGCCGGGCGGAAGTCCGGCAGGCCGCTGGCCTGCGCCGAAGCGTCCTGTCAGAACCTGTGACGCAGGCCCACGCTGAGCGAGCGCGCGTCGTCACCGCTGCCGCGGTCGATGGCAATACTGTTGATCGTCACGCTGCCGCCGGGGCTGTTGTGGACATAGACCGCGCGCAGATAGGCGGTGGTGCGCTTGCTGAGATCGTGGTCCCAGCCGAGCGTCATGCTCCAGGGCCGCTCGCCGCCGCCCAGTATCTGCCGCTTGAGCGCCACCGCCTTGAATGTGCCCTTCTGCGTGACGTTCCAGCTGAACGTGATGCCGTAGTGGCGCGCCACCCGGGTCGTCGTCAGCTTGCTGCCGGCCTGTGCCAGCAGCAGGCCCACCTTCACCGGCTTGAAGCGGTACGCGCCGCCCAGGAAGTGGTTCGACGTCAGCGCAGTGGGAACCTGCGGCGTGCTGGTGCCCGTGTACATGCCCTGGTAGCCGTAAAACGCGTAGGCGTTGCCGGCCTCGTACATCGCGTTCATGCCGAAGTTGGTGCCCGAACGCGGATTGCCCGGTACCTCGCCCGGGGCCACGGCGGCACCGAGCGAGAAGCCGCCCCAGGTCGGCGAGAAGTACTGCACGGCATTGTCGAAGCGCGCGCCATACGCGACCTGCCCGATACCTTGCGACGCCGTGGCGCCCAGCAGGTTGAATGGCGACACCATGCCGTTCAGCAGGAAGGGATCGAGCCGCAGCAAGGCATAGAACGACGGCGTGTACTGCCGGCCCAACCGGATCTCGCCCCATGATTCGTTGGAAAGCCCCAACCACGACTGGCGGCCAAACAGGCGGCCATTGCCGAAGAGCTCGGTGCCGGTATCGATATTGAAGCCGGACTCGACCAGGAAGTTGGCCTTGGTGCCTCCGCCCAGGTCCTCGATGCCTCGCAGCCCCCAGCGCGACGCCGCCTGCTGGCCTTCGCGCATCCGTACCACGCTTTGCGACCCCTTTGCATATTCGATCGACGCGTCGACCACGCCATACAACTGCGCCGTCATGGCCGCCGCGCCGCCGCAGGCCAGGGCCAGGCCGAGGCCGAGACCCAGGTTCGTGCCGATCACGATGCCCGATGGCCGTCTGCTTGCTCTGCTCTCTCTCACGCTGCCGTCTCCCGTTCTACGCTGCTGCATCGTTTGTCTCCTTGGTGGCTATTTCAGGTGATGCGGGGCCCTGCCAACGCTGAGGGTGCCGCCTACTGCGGTGTCACGCCGGCAAGCTTGACGATGTCGCCCCACGCAGCCAGATCGGCGCGCAGCAGTTGCCCGAGTTCGTCAGGCGTTGAAGGCTTGCCAGGCTTCAGGTACATCGAGGCAAAGCGCAGCTGTCCCTCGCGCGATTGCAGGATGCGGTTTACTTCGGCGTTCAGGCGCGAGACGATGGGCGCGGGCAGGCCCTTGGGCCCGAACAGCGCAAGCCAGCTTGCCTGCTCGAACGGCACGCCCTGCTCGCCCATGGTCGACACCTCGGGCGCGGAGAGCATGCGTTCGGGGCCGGATACGGCGATGCCGCGAATGCGGCCCGACTTCAGATGCGGAATGGCAGACAGCGAATCGGTGAAGGCGATGGTCACGTGTCCGGCCGCCAGGTCGCTGGTGCACTGGACGGCAGTCTTGTACGGCACGTGGCGCATGCGGATGCCGGTTTTGGCCTTGAGGTACTCCATCGCCAGATGGCCGCCCGACCCTACGCCCCACGAGCAATAGGCCAGTTCGGTGGGGCTTGCCTCGACATGGGCGATGAGCTCCTTGAGGCTGCGCGCCGGCACGGTGGACGTCACCGCCAGCAGGTTGCCGCCCGGGGCAACCGGCCGGGCAATCGGCGTGAAATCCTTGACGGGGTCATAGGGCAGGCTGGCCGTGGTCCACGGGTTTACGGTCATCGTGGCCGAGTACGTGAACAGCAGCGTGTAGCCATCGGGCTCGGCACGCGCCGCCATCTCGCTGGCGATGATGCCGTTGGCACCGGGGCGGTTATCCACCACCACCGGCTGCTTGAACGCCGCCGAGAGCCGTTCCGCCACCAGCCGGGCGGTCTGGTCGGTCACGCTGCCCGCGCCGGACGGCACCAGCATCCGGATCGGACGGTTGGGATACGGTGCGGTCTCGGCATGGGCCGGGGCGATGCCGGACCCCGTGGCCAGCGCCGCCACGATGACCGGCAAGGCCACGCGGACGCCAGATTTCCGACTACGCATATTGCTGTCTCCATCACGGCGCATTGGCCGTTCATGCCGGTACGTTGCCGGCGTGTCGCGAACAGGCGCCGCGCGCGCCTGGTGTGGCCAGGGCCTGGGCGGTGGCCATATCGATGGCGTTGCGCGTCTCGGGGCGGTTCAGGGTGAGCTCCGCCCAGCCTTCGTGGCGAGATGCCGGGACAGCCGGCGCGGTGGTCATGCTGCCGCGCCTTCGCGACGCGGCAACGCCACACCGATCGCGCCGTCGCGGGCCATCGTGTCGATGGCGTCGTCGCCATAGCCAAGCTCGCGGAGCACCTCCACCGTGTGCTGGCCGATCCGGGGCACCACCGGGCTGGATGCAGGCGGGGCCGCCTCCATGCGGAACGGCAGGCCCGGCAGCGACAGGTGACCGCCAGCGCCGTCGGCAACAGCCATCAACATTGCGTTGGCGTGCACGTCGGCGCTGACCTCGACCTGGCGATAGTCGCGCACCACGCCCACCACCACCCGATGCCGTTCGAGCAGCGCGCACGCGTCCTCGCCCGAGTACCCGCGCAGCGCGTCATGCAGGATCGCCAGCAAGGCCGGCCGGTTCTGCACGCGCAGCGGGTTGCTGGCAAAGCGGGCATCGCTGGCCAGCCCGGGTTGCCCGATGGCCGTGCACAGCCGCGCCCAGTGTTCGTCGAGATAGGCCGACAGCACGATATGGCCGTCCGCCACGCCAATCACGTCGGCGGCAGGCGCCGCCTTGGGCTGGCTGTTGCCGCTGCGTACCGGCAGCGCGCCCGAGCACTGGTACTCGGCCCAGAGCTGGGCCTGCAGATGCACGCCGACGTTCAGCAGCGACGTCTCGATGGTATCGCCGTGGCCTGTGCGCAAGCGCCGGAACAGCGCGGCCACGATGCCGCTGGATGTCGCCAGCGCCGTGGCGGCATCGATCAGCGCGAAGCCGGCCTTCAGCGGCTGGCCGCCGGCCTCGCCCGTCACGGACATCATGCCGCTTTCGGCCTGCGCGGCGATATCCAGGCCCGGCCGCAGGCGCGACGGCCCGCGCGTGCCGAAGGCGGTGACACTGGCATGGACCAGATCGGGCCGGACGTCCCGCAGCGAGACGGCATCCAGGCCCAGCGACTCCATCGAGCCGGGCCGCGCGTTGTGCAGCACCACGTCGCACGACAACGCCAGCTTGCGGGCGGCCTGCAGCCCCGCCGGACGACGCAGGTCCAGCGCGATGGCGCGCTTGCCGCGGTTGTAGGCCAGGAACATCGGGCTCTGCGGGCTGGTGCCGTCGAAACGCCGGGCGCCGTCGCCGCGCAGCGGTTCCACCTTGATGACGTCGGCGCCAAGGTCGGCCAGCAGCATCGCCGCCCCCGGTGCGGCGATGAACTGGCCGAATTCGGCCACGCGAATGCCTGCAAGCGGCAGGTCGTTCTGGGTCTTCATCCTGTCTTCCGAATGCATGCCATGACGGCATCGATGGAAACGGATCATGCGGCACGTGCATCGGATGCGGCAGCTTCCCAGATCGCTGCGGCGTGAACCGGCGGTTAGCACCACGGGTAATCCCGTGGCCGCGCGGCTGGCGCTATGCTGGCGGACAGGGCGCCGCCATGAACGCCCGCGACAGGAGACGAACCCATGCGACTAAGCCAGGTACAGGACTTCATCGCCGTGGCCGAGTGCGGCAGCATCCGTGCCGGCGCCAAGGCGCGCGGCGTGTCGGCACCGGCCATCACCAAGAGCATCCGGCTGCTCGAGGAGGAACTGCATGTGCCGCTGCTGACGCGCACCACGCGCGGCATCGTGCTCTCACGCTATGGCGAGGCGTTCCTGCGCCGCGCCCAGCTCATCGCCAGCGAAGCCCGGAAGGCCACCGACGAGATGGCCCAGATGCTTGGCACGCGCAACGGCGTGGTCCGCATTGGCGTCACGGGCGGCCCGGCGCATCTGCTGCTGCCGGCGGTGCTCAAGCGTTTCCGGTCCCAGCATCCCGACGTGCAGGTCTGCATCGACAGCGGCGTCTATCCGGCCCATCTGTCGAACCTGCGCGCGGGCGCGATGGACATGGCCGTGAGCCCGATTCCCGACGAGGGCATCGAGCGCGAGTTCGTCTGCGAGCCCCTGTACAACAACGATTCCGTGGTGGTGGCGCATCGCGAGCATCCGTTGCGCAATGCCCGATCCCTGCGCGAGCTGGTGGGTTCGGAATGGGTGCTGACCGGGCAGCGGATGCACGGGCCCGGCGCGGCGATCATGGACGCCTTCCGTGCCCGCGACTTGCCGCTGCCCCGCGTGGCGGTACGGTGCGACACCATCGGCATGATCCAGACGCTGCTCGAAGACCGCTCGCTGCTGTGCCTGCTGCCGCGCCAGCTCGTGCCGGGCCGCCTGACCAACGCCAGCCTGGTGGTGCTGCCGATCGAAGACCCGCTGCCCAGCCATGCCGTCAGCCTGGTCTATCGCGCCGATTCGCCGATGACGCCCGTGGCCGAGCAGTTCGCGAAGCTGCTGCGCCGTGAAGTGCACTACCTGAGCAAGATGCCCGACAGCCCGCTGCGCCGCCAGGTGCCGCACCCCCCGGAAGCGGTCGGCTAGCCCAGCGCCGCGCCGGCGGGAATTCCCGGCCGGCCACAGGCGATAACCGCCGGTTCACACCTGAAATTCCGCAACGCCCGCCAGGCCGCGCCAGCGCTGCCCGCGCAGCCGGCGCGCCCGGCCGCACCGGGACTTTCCCCACTGCATATAGTCCCGCGTCTGCGCGTGAATACCCCTTCGCCAACTGGGAGGGGAAACACATGCACACGATCGAGGACCGCCCCGCCGCGCTGATCACCGGCCACGGCATCGACGCCATTGGAGACGGCATCTGGCTGCTGCACGGCCAGGGCCAGAGTTTCGTCGCCGACGTGGGTGGCGGGCTGCTGGTGGTCGACAGCGGCCCTGGCGGCGGCGTGACGGCCGGGATGATCGAAGTGCTGCGCACCCGGACCAGCCTCCCTGTGCTGGCGCTCTGCTACAGCCACGGACACCTGGGCTACAACGCCGGTGTGAAGCAGTGGATCGACCATGCCGCCCAGCGCGGCGAACCGGCGCCACGCGTGCTGGCGCACGTCAACGTACTGGCGCGCCAGAGCCGCTACCGCGAGACCCAGCGCATGCAGGAGCGCATGGCGGAGATCCAGTTCCGGCACGCCAGCGGCGCCCTGGCGGGCAAGCTGCGCCAAAGCGTGCCCACGGAGACGTTCCACGACGGCATCACGGTGGGCCAGGGCGATCGTCGCGCCGAAATTCTGTGGGCACCCTCGGAGACGGACGATGCCGTAGCCGTGTGGCTGCCGGGCAGTCGGCTGCTGTATGGCGGCCCGGCGGTCATCGACTCCATCCCGAACATCGGCACTCCGTTCCGCACGATGCGCGATACGGTGCGCTGGGCCGAAACGCTGGAACGCCTGGCCGGGCTGCGGCCCGAGACGGTGGCCCGGGAATTCGGGACCACCCTGCACGGCGAGGAGACCTGCCGGCAGGTGCTGCTGCATACGGCGGCCGCGCTGCGCTGGATGCGCGGGGAAGTGGTGCGGCTGATGAACGCCGGCTGCAACGAGCGCCAGATGCTGGCCGCGCTGCAACCACCGGCCGAACTGTTCGAGCAGCCGTGCATGCAGCCGACCTACGGTGATCCGACCTACATCGCACGCGATATCTACCGGTCCGAGAACGGCTGGTGGGACCGCAATGCCACGACGCTGCATCCTGCCGCGCCCGAGGACGTGGCCAGCGAGATCGCGGCGGCAATCGCCGACCACGGCGCCGTGGTGCGGCATGCGTGCGCGCTGGCCGAACGCGGAGATATCCAGCTTGCGCTGCATGTGATCGACCTGCTGGCGCAGGCGCCCGGCGACGCGCCGCCCGTGATGGAAGCCCGCCAACGCAAGGCCCAATGGCTGCGCGCCCGATCAAGACAGGTGCGCAGCTATGTGTCCCGCAGCCTCTATGTGGCGGCCGCGACGGTGCTGGAAAGCGGTTCGGACGACAACTTCGGCATCCACTGAGGAGCCAGCGATGACCCATCCCCTCATGACCGGCGCGGCGCCCGGGCGCAGCCGCCGCGATGCCCTGCGGTGGCTTGCCTGGCTTGGACTGGGCGCGGTCTTGCACCCGGCCCGCGCCGCTGCCACGTGGCCGTCGCGGCCGATCCGGCTGGTCGTGCCGGCGTCGGCCGGCAGCGGCCCCGACCTGTTCGCCCGGCCGCTGGCCGAAGTCATCGGCAGGGGGCTGGGCCAG
>NZ_AQPL01000300.1:0-4911 GCF_000395345.1 Cupriavidus sp. WS
GAGCCGATGTCGCAGGACCTGGGCCAGCCGTTCGTGATCGACAACAAGCCCGGCGCCACCGGCATCATCGGCAATAACATCGTCGCCAAGGCGGCGCCGGACGGCCAGACGCTGCTGTTCACCTACGCGGCCACGGTGGTCATCAACCAGACCTTGCAGCCAAAGATGCCGTACGACGGGCTGCGTGACCTGACGCCGGTGGCCCAGATTGGCGCGGGCGGCAACTTCCTGGTGGTGGTGCCGGCGTTTCCGGCGCGCAATCTGAAGGAGTTCGTCGCCCACGTGCGGGCGCGGCCCGACACCTACGACTACGCGTCGTGGGGCATCGGCTCCGGCGGCCATCTGACGATGGAGGCACTGCGGATGCAGAGCGGCATCCGCATGCGGCATGTGCCCTACAAGTCCGTGCCGCAGATCCTGAACGACATGCAGGGTGGCATCGTGAAGGTGGGATGGGTCGATGCGTCGTCGTCGCTGCCGCTGATCCGGGCCGGCAAGCTGCGCGTGCTGGCCATCAGCGGCACGCGGCGCGGCGCGGCCACGCCGGACGTGCCGACCATGACCGAGCAGGGCTACCCATTCGACACCGATAGCTGGTACGGCCTGTTCGCGCCGGCCGGCACCCCCGCCGCCATCGTCCAGCGGCTCAACGCGGAAGTGAACCAGGCATTGGCCAGCGCCGACATACGGGAGCGCTTCCTGCAAATGAACATGACCGATCCGCCAATCAAGACGCCGGAGCAGTTTGCGCAGACCGTGCGCGACGACGTGGCGGTCTGGGGCAACGTGATTCGCGCCAACCACATCACCGTGGACTAACGACACCATCGAGGAACCGACATGACCACAGACCGCGCCGCACTGGACCAGCGCATCCGCGCAGCCTTTATCTACACCTTTGCGCTGCACGACCTGGCACGCACGCGCTGGCGCTTCACGCAGCACGAGACCACGCACGGCAGGCCAGCCAACCAGCTGCATCACAACCGCGATCTGCTGGACGACCGCGCGCGCCAGGTGACGATGCCGAACAACGACACGCTGTATTCGTTGGCATGGCTCGACCTGTCCGCCGGCCCCGCCACGCTGACGGTTCCCGACATGGGCAGCCGCTACTACAGCGTGGCGCTGATGGATGCCTTCACCAACAATTTCGCCTGCCTGGGCCTGCGCACGAATGGCCCCGGCGCGCACGTGTTCGTCATCGCCGGGCCGGCGCACCACGCCAGCGCGCCGGCCGGGCTGCCCAACGGCGCCGTCCTGGCGCGCGCCCCGTGCAACGACGTCTGGCTGCTGGCACGCGTGCTCGTCGACGGCCCGTCGGACCTGCCGCAAGTCCATGCGCTGCAGGAACAGATGCGGCTCGGCACAAGCGCCGTGCCGCCCGCACGCCTCCAGACCACGCCCGACGAGACCCGCCCCGCCGCCTACCTGGCGCTGGTCAACGAAGCGCTGGCGCGCAACGGCGTGCCCGCGCATGAACAGGAGATGGTGGCGGGCTTTGCCGACCTGGGCGTCCGCGCCGGCGACCTGGCCGCGTGGGACACGCTGTCGCCGGAGATCCGTGAGGCCTGGACACGCCTGTGGCCCGCGCTGCGCCACGAACTGGAGCACCCGCCCAAGGGCAGCCTCCGCCGGAACGGACCGCGCGGATCCTGGCTCAGCGGCATGGACCACATCGGCAACTTCGGCACCGACTATTTGTACCGCGCCTATATCTCGCTGGTTGGACTCGGCGCGCTGGAGCGCTCGGAAGCCATCTACGCCAGTGCATTGACCGATGGAGACGGCCAGCCGCTCGACGGCGCGCACTGCTACCGGCTGCACGTGCCTGCACGGATGCCCGTGAACGCCTTCTGGTCGCTGTCGATGTACGAGTTCGCGCCGGACGGGCGGCGCTTCTTCACGGCGAATCCGATCCAGCGCTACGCCATCGGCGATCGTACGCCCGGGCTGACGCGAAACGCGGACGGGTCTCTGGATCTCGCCATCCAATGCGCACCGCCCGCGGAAGGCCTCGCCAACTGGCTCCCGGCACCCAAGGGGAGGTTCGCCATGGCCCTGCGCTACTACCATCCGCAAGCCGACCTGATCGAACATCGCTTCGTCATGCCGGATACCGAGCGGGTGTCGGCGTAGGTGGCAAACGCAAGGCGGTTGTGCGCCAGCGCCGCGCACGCGCACGGAAGGTCAACGCGACCTTCTAAGCCACCGCCATGCATGGAGCGCGGCGAGCATGGTGTTCGGTGCCTTGCCGGCGCTCCGAATCTGGGCGGTAACAGATAACGTGGGCAGATAGGCGCGGAGGCCGCGGCGATCGACTCGCACCGGAACCCGTTCACCGCCAACGAATCTGGCGAATCGAATCCCGGAGGAGCCTTCTCCCACCAGCGAGTGAGTCAGAGTGCGCATGCCACTGCCCCACGGAAACATGACAACGCTTCAAGGTGGAGAGAAACACACGAACATGCAAGCAAGAACTTGCAGCTCAGATGCCAAAAACCCCGCACTCGGCGGGGTTCGATGTTTACAGCTTTCCGTTGCGGGAGGTCAGAACGGAATATCGTCGTCCATGTCCTCGAAGCCGTTCGACGGCGCCGGCTGCGGACGCCGCGCCGCGCCGCCGCCCTGCTGGCCACCGCCACCGCCGGCAGCCTGGCCGCCGCGCGCGCCATAGCCACCACCGCCGCCGCCGCCGCTCGACTCGCGGCCGCCGCCGTAGCCGCCGCCCATGTCGTCACCGCCGCCACCGCCGCCCATGCCCTGGCGCGAGCCCAGCATCTGCATCTGATCGGCGACGATTTCGGTGCTGTATTTTTCCGCGCCGGACTGGTCGGTCCACTTGCGGGTGCGGATGCGCCCTTCGATATAGACCTGCGAGCCCTTCTTCAGGTACTGGCCGGCGATCTCGGCCAGCTTGCCGAAGAAGGCGATGCGGTGCCACTCGGTGGCTTCCTTGAACTCGCCGCTCTGCTTGTCCTTGTAGCGGTCGGTGGTCGCCAGGCGGATGTTGGTCACGGCGTCGCCGCTGGGCATGTAGCGGGTTTCGGGGTCCGCGCCCAGGTTGCCGACGAGGATGACTTTATTGATCGATGCCATGTGAGTGTTCTCCCAGGGCCACGCCCTCTGCTGCAAGCGGCGTGGCGATGCCTTGACTGATGCGCAAACAAATGCGCTGGAAAAAAATGCGCGTAAACGAATAACGCGCCCCCGGCCATTGAGTCGGGCGCGCGGTCATGCTAACGCCAAATTGCGGCGAAAAGCGTTAATAAGTGATGCGGGAAACCCTTGCGGGCCCACCTCCGTCATCGCCGGCGTTGCCGCCGGCTTCAGGCGGCGACGGCCGGCGCACTGCTTTTCCGCGCCGGGGGCGACTTCATGTTCCAGGCGATTATAAGCCAGAGGAGCAGCACCACCGCACAGCCGAGGAACACGGCGCTGCGGCCTTCGTGCTTGAGCAGCCAGCCGCCGGCCGCGCCGCCGAGGAACAGGCCCAGCGCCTGGGTGGTGTTGTACACGCCGAGCGCGGCTCCGCGCGCGGCGGCGGCGTAGCGCGACACCAGCGAGGGCTGCATGGCTTCGAGCACGTTGAAGGCGACGAAGAACAGCAGCAGCACCGCGACGATGCCCCACAGGCCGTGCACGGCGGCGAACAGCAGCTGCACGGCGGTCATCAGGCCGACCGCGCACAGCAGCACGGGACGCACCTTGCCGTAGCGCTCGGCGGCCATCATCGGCCCGAGCATCAGCACGAAGGACACCAGCACCACCGGCAGGTAGACCTTCCAGTGCTGGTCCAGCGGCATGCCGGCGTCGCTGAGCATGGCCGGCACCACCATGAACATGGCGACCTGGGAGGCGTGCAGCGCGAGCACGCCCACGTTGAGCCGCAGCAGGTCGGGGTTGGCCAGCACCGCGCGGAACGGCATGCGCACCGGATGCGGCGGCGGCGGCGCGGGCACCAGGAACAGCGTGACCAGGATGGCGAGCACGCCGAGCACCGACATCAGCGTGAAGATGCCCGGCATGCCGATGCCGTGCAGCAGCGGCGAGGCAATCACCAGCGACAGCGCGAAGGTCAGGCCGATGCTGCCGCCGACCAGGGCCATCGCCTTGGTGCGGTGCTGCTCGCGGGTCAGGTCGGCGATGCAGGCGGTGATGGCCGCGGAGATCGCGCCCATGCCCTGCAGCGCGCGCCCGGCGATGATGCCGTTGAGCGTGTCCGCGTTCGCCGCCACCAGCCCGCCGGCGACGAACAGCAGCAGCCCGGCGACCATGACCGGCTTGCGGCCGACGCGGTCGGACAGCCAGCCCAGCGGGATATGGAGGAAGGCCTGCATCAGGCCGTAGATGCCCATCGCCAGGCCCACGCGCTGGGCGTCGTGCCCGTCGGGCAGCCCGGCCGCGTATTCGGCGAACACCGGCAGGATCAGGAACAGGCCGAGCATGCGCAGCGCGAAGATGCTGGCGAGCGAGATGCTGGCCCGCAGTTCCATGCGGGTCATGCGGTCGCGCCCCGCGGCCGGCGCGCTGGCGCCGTCGGCCTTGGAATCGTCGGCCTTGGCCGCATCTTGGGAGGAGCTATGGATCGACGACATTGCGATCGTGGGAATTTCCGAGACTGGTTGCCGGACCGGCCCGCGCGGCGTGCCGGATGCGCGCGCCGCGCGCCAGGCTGCCGCGCGGCCTCACCGGAGGCACCGTCCGGAGCGCCGCCGCGGCCCCCTGCAGGGACACTGCTGGAACGCCTCGGGGGCACCGCGCAAACCCGTGGCAAACCCGCAAAAAAGGCCTCCCGCAGGTGCTGCCGGACAGGGGCTGGCAACCCCGGAAACCGAAGTTCGGTATATTAACAGGTTTGCTTCGCCGCGCTTCGGGCGCCGCAACGGGCGCCGCGCGGCCCGGGGCGGG